>CBFGWO010000078.1:0-15306 GCA_965652595.1 uncultured Cellvibrio sp.
TAGAGCCTTCAGCCTTTGATCTAGAGCCTTCAACACAAAGCGCACCACCAGCTTTTGAACAGGTGCTTGAGCAAGGCTTGCCGCCCGCTGATGCGCCCTTCATTCAAGGGGGCTCCAGCGCTCCCCTGGTTTTTCGCTGGCAACCTTGAGTCTTTTCGCACCATGAACTCTCCCCAGCAGCTTTCGCTGAGCGTCGGCCTCAGTGACTACGCCACTTTCGACAATTTTTTTGTCTCCGCTGAGACAGGCAACGCCCAGTCGCTGGCGTTGCTCTGCCAGCAGCTGGACGGTGGCGAGTGCTTTATTTATCTCTGGGGGGGCGAGGGTGCCGGGCTAAGTCATCTGTTGCAGGCGGCTTGCCATCAGGCGCTGGGCCGAGGCTTGAGTGCCGCCTATCTGCCGCTTACGGAGATGCGCGATCTGGACCCGCGACTGGTGCTTGCTGATCTGGAGCAGCTCGATTTTCTGGCCTTGGATGACCTGCAGGCTGTCGCCGGCCGGCGGTCGTGGGAAGAGGCTCTCTTCCATCTCTATAACGCCTTGCGGGATGGCGGCAAGCGCCTGCTGGTGGCCGCTCGCACTAGCCCGCGCGAACTGCCCCTCGGCTTGGAGGATTTGCGTTCGCGTTTGATGTGGGGCCTCACCTTGCAGCTCCACCCCCTGGGAGATCAGGACAAGCTTCAGGCATTGCAAGCTCGCGCCCGCGCCAGAGGGTTGGATCTCAATGATGAGGTGGCCAATTACCTGATGCAGCGTTTGCCGCGCTCCACCCATGAGCTTTTTGAGCAGCTCGAACGCCTGGACCAAGCTTCACTGGCGGAACAGCGTCGCCTAACCATCCCCTTTGTCAAGCGAGTGCTGGGACTCTGATCCTCAGCCCCCCGACGATCTAAAGACGATGTAAATAAGGGTTAAACACCTACCCCTGGTCACCGCTGCTTTCTACCCTGTGCAACACCCGAACGGGGCTTTTTAAAAAACAGGTCTTGCGGGGCATGAATAACAAATTGGCGTCAAAGCGCCGTGCACAGAGGAGCAAATCCATGGTCAATACATCCAATCACTCGTTTTTTTCCCAGGCAGTTAAACCGGCGGCCCTGGCGGCGCTGGTGACGGCCGTGCTGGTGGGCTGCTCCGCTGCCCCCGGCCCCCAGGCCGTGGATGGCGCCAGTGAGTCCGAGCCAGGCTTGAGTCAAAGCTCTGGCCTGATAAAACTTAACCAGCTGGGTTTTCTTCCCCTGAGTCAAAAGTTGGCAGTGGTTCCCGATGTAGACGCCGACCGATTTACGTTGGTGCGTGCGGGCACAGACCAGGAGGTTTACCGAGGCCTGCTCAGCCAGGCGTCGGTTTGGTCCCCGGCGCGAGAGTCGGTGAAGCTGGCAGATTTTTCCGAGCTGACCCAGGTGGGTAGCTTTCAAGTGCGGGTTGCGGGTTTACCGGATTCAGCGCCTTTCACTATTGGCGCGGATGTCTATCAGAGCCTGAACGCTGCGGCGATCAAGGCGTTTTATTTCAACCGTGCCAGCATTCCTCTGGAGCCTGAGTACGCGGGTATCTATGCCCGGCCCGAAGGACACCCGGACACGCAGGTGGTGGTGCACGCCTCTGCAGCCGATGCCAAGCGGCCTGAAGGCACTGTTATCTCCAGCCCCAAGGGTTGGTACGACGCGGGCGATTACAACAAGTACATCGTTAACTCCGGGATATCGACCTACTCGCTTCTGGCGGCCTTCGAGCATTTTCCCGAGCAGTACCTGGATCAAAATCTCAATATCCCCGAAAGCGGCAATGGGGTTCCCGATCTGTTGGATGAAATCTATTGGAACCTGGCTTGGATGCTCAGCATGCAGGACCCCAACGACGGCGGTGTTTATCACAAGCTCACCAACAAGAATTTTGACGGCGTGATCATGCCCCAGGAAGCCAATGAACCTCGCTATGTGGTGCAAAAGGCCACGGGTGCCGCGCTGAATTTTGCGGCGGTAATGGCGGCGGGCAGCCGTATCTACGCCGACTATGAACAGCAATTTCCGGGCTTGTCCGCGCGCATGCGCCAAGCTGCTGAGGCCGCCTGGAGCTGGGCCAAGGCCAACCCGGATATGCGCTATCAACAGCCCGCGGATATTCGCACCGGCGCCTATGGTGACGGGAATTTTGCCGATGAGTTTGCCTGGGCGGCAGCGGAGCTGTATATCACCACCGGCAACGACAATTACTACGCTGAGTTACATTTGCCCGAGGCGGCCATAGGCGTACCCAGCTGGCCCAATGTCAGTGGTTTGCCCTGGGTTTCGCTGGCGCATCACCTGGAAAAATTGAGTGCGGCGGGCGACCGGGAACTGGTGCGCGCGCGCCTGGATCAACTTGCGCAAGAGCTGCTGCAAGCGACTGAGCAATCGGCGTATAGCGTGGCCATGCAGGAAAAAGATTTTGTTTGGGGCAGCAATTCCGTTGCGCTCAATCAAGCGATGATGTTGATTCAGGGCTACAGATTGACCAGTCGTCCTGAGTACCTGTCAGCGGCCCAATCCCTGCTCGACTACAGCCTGGGTCGCAATCCCACGGACTTCTCGTTTGTCACCGGCTTTGGGCACAAAACACCCAAACATATTCACCATCGCCCGTCGGAAGCTGATGGCATTCTTGAGCCTATTCCCGGGTTCCTTGCTGGCGGCCCCCAGCCAGGCCAGCAGGACGCCAAGGATTGCCCTGTGGCCTATCCCTCGTCCATTGCTGCAAAGTCCTATCTGGACCACTGGTGCAGCTATGCCAGCAATGAAATTGCCATCAACTGGAATGCGCCCCTGGTGTACGTCTCAGGGGCAATTCAGGCTTTGGCGCTGCGTAAGTAACTAACTGGCGCTGGAAGATAGCTAAAAAAAGGCGCACAGGGATGTGAGCTTGTATCTGGGGCCTCTATGGTCAGGATGCCTGAGGCGGCGCGGGCCTGATCGTCGAAATTCTTTACTCTCCTCCTTGGTGGATAAACTTTTTTGTTTATAAGTTGTTGAAATAATTAAAAATTATTTAATGGAATGTTTTTTGCTTAAATGATTTCCGTGCCACAACTTTGCATGCTGCTAAACAGAAGTTGGCGTGTTTGGCGCAATAACAAAACAGCTATATCAAGGAGATTTACTATGTCTACAGCAAAATGGTTAAAGGGTGCCGTTCTGGCAGTGCTTGTTTCGGTCGGTTTCTCTGCTAACGCCGGTGTTATCACCGACGTTGTTGAAGTGGATACCTATGTCGGCTGGTGGGAGTCTACCAGTTGGACCCACGATCTTAACGACGATGGCTTCACCTTGGGTTCCGCGCAAAGCGCTACCCTGAGCATCGAGTTTTGGGATGACGGTGGCTTCCTCGACCTGGGTGAGCTGGCCACTATCGTGGTAGGCACCATTGATTTTCTCGACGGTGCTTTCATCTACGTCCCCACTTCTGACTGGTCCGGTGCTCTGGGTCTCAACTCCCTCGCTTCACTCAATGCCAACGGCCTGCTGAGTGTAAAAGTGTGGAGTGACTTCGGCGACTTCTTTGTTGGCAACTCTACCCTGGAAGTGGTAACCGCTTCTGTGCCTGAGCCGAGTGCACTGATGCTCTTGGCGCTGGGCCTGCTGGGCTTGGTTGCGGCGAGAAAGCAACGCGTTTAATCGTGTTTTTGCACCGGGATGTGTGAATAGCAGGTGTGAAAAACCTGCCAAATAAAAAAGGCCCGCAACGCGGGCCTTTTTTATTGCGTCGCTGTTTGCTTGAGCCAGCCTAAGGCGCCAAACAATCCGCACACCACGCATAAATCGCGCGTGGGTCATTCATTTTTTGCAGGTCCGTCAGGGGCCGCAGCAGGGGCTTGATCTCCTGCCAACTCGTCAGTGGTAAAACCTCCCGCGTCAGCTGCGCCGACAGCAAGGCACCCACCTGGCTGCTCATCAGTTGCCGCAAAAATTCTTCACCGGGCGATAGCGGTTGGCGAATCACTTCCACCGCGTAGTTTTCGAGTTGCGCTCGCTGGGCGGCAGCGGCGATGACATCTTCCAGATTGCCCAGGTGATCGACCAGCCCCAGGGTTTTTGCTTTGGCACCGCTCCAGATTTGTCCTTGGGCTACCTGGTCTATGGCCTCGGGTTCTGTCTTGCGTGCATCTGCCACCAGGCGAATAAAGCGTTGGTAAATATGATCGACGCTCTGCTGGATAATCTCGCCCGCCTTGGGCGAGAGCGGGCGATCACTGCGCAGTGCGCCGGACAGCTCGGTGGTGCCCACACCATCGGTGTGAATGCCCAGTTTGGCCAGCGAGGCCTCCAGCGTAGGAAAGGCGCCGAATACGCCGATGGAGCCTGTGATACTGGTGGGGGTTGCCCAGATCTCATCGGCCCCTGCGGCTATCCAGTAGCCGCCCGAAGCGGCCACACTGCCCATGGACACCAGCACCGGCATGCCGCGCGCCCGCAGCGCGGCGATTTCAGCGCGAATAATTTCCGAGGCAAAGGCGCTGCCGCCGCCACTGTCGATACGGATGACTAACGCCTTGATGTGTTCCTGATCGTGCAGGCTGCGCAGCAAATCCACCAAAGTGTTGCTGCCGATGCTGCCGTCGGGTTGGTAGCCATCGAGGATGGTGCCCGACGCCACTATTAACCCAATTTTGTCGGTGGCATTTTCTTTTTGTTTGAGTCGCAGATTGGCGAGATAGGCACTAACGCCTACGCCTTGATAGAAATATCCCTCATCACTTTGGCCAAAACGTTCGACAAGTTGCTGATCGAATTTCTGGCGGCTGCCCACGTCGTCAACCAGACCCAGTTCTGCGGCCAGCCAGGCGGCGTCGCCCTTGGCCGCTGCCAGTCGGGTTTCCAGTTGGTCTATGTAATCATTGATGCTGCCCGGTGGCAGCTGGCGGCGCTTTTCAACCTGAGCGGTGTAGCTGTCCCAGAGTTCATGGATCAGGCGCGTGTTGTGAGCCTTGGATTCCTCCGACATGTCGTCGCGCAAAAAAGGTTCTACCGCGTCCTTGAAATTACCCGTGCGAAACACGTGAAAATTCACCGCGAGTTTATCGAGGGCGCTCTTGTAGTATTGGCTGTAGCGACCATAGCCAGTGAGCAGCAGGCTGCCCATGTCGTGCAGATAAATTTCGTCGGCGTGGCTGGCAAGGTAATACTGATCCTGGCTGAAATTTCCACCCACGGCGATCGAGGGCTTGCCGCTCGCGCGAAAGCGATCCAGCGCCGCGCCCACTTCTTGCATCTTGCTAAGACCGCCGCCCATAAGACCGTCCAGCTCCATCACCAACCCGGTTACCCGGGGATCTTTGGCGGCCTCGTCAATCGCGACTACCAGCTCCCGCACCAGAGTTTCGTTGTCTTCGGGTTTTTGTCCGCCCAGCAGCAGCGCACTGGCGTCCAGGTGGCTGCGTTGGTCGACCAACACGCCGGTAGGTGCCAGGCGCAGTGCAAACTGCTCAGGCAGTGGTCTGAGGCTGGAACCAAAGATGGCCGCCAGCACAATGATTAGCAGCAGCAGAAACACCAGGTTGGTGAGAATAATGCGAATCCAGGAAATTATTGACCAAAAGCCGGTAAAGAGTTGTGTCAGTGCATTTTTGGCAGCGGGTGTGGAGGTGTTCACATGGGGTTCCTGTAAAAAGTTAATCGGCAGACGCGGGGGCTTGTGACGCTGCTGCTCGTTCGGCGGCCTGGTATAGGTAGAGTCCGTAATACTGAAGCCAACGGCTCACCATCATGGCGCTGATAAAAATATTCACCGTCAGTAGCACGATAACCAGATCCGACCAGTGAGCCCAGGGCGCCATGGCATTGGTCACCGACCAGGTGAAGTAAATCAGAATCGCAAAACAGATCCAGCTGTAGGTGCGATAGCGCTGGCGCAGCAGGCCGGGAATAAAAATAGCCAGCGGCAGGGTTTGCACCAACCAGAGCGACCAGCTGCCGGATTCGCGCGTGAGGTTGGTGAGCACAAAAAGCCCGAGCAGCCCCAGGTAGCTGAGGGCAAAGACACTGCGGCCCCACACCAGTTTGTGTTTTAGCTGCTGGCCTTGCTGATCATCGAGAATGGGAGTTTTCTTCATGCCTGGCTCCTGTTACCGAGGGCGAGTGCTGTCATGGCGAGGCGTTTGCCGAGTGCCTGACAGAGAATAATTTCATCCTCGCTCAGTGTGTGGGTGTCGTTACCCGCCGCGAGATGAGAGGCGCCATAGGGCGTACCGCCGGTGCGGGTGGTGTTGAGTTGGCTCTGGGTGTAGGGAATGCCCAGGATCACCATGCCCTGATGCAGCAGCGGCAGCATCATCGACAGCAGGGTGGTTTCCTGGCCACCGTGGAGGCTGGCGGTGGAGGTAAATACCGCCGCAGGCTTGTCGACCAGATCACCGTTCAGCCACAGGCTGCTGGTGCCGTCGAGAAAATATTTCAGCGGTGCGGCCATATTGCCAAAGCGGGTAGGGCTGCCAAGCGCCAGACCGGCGCATCCCCGCAGATCCTCCAGCGTGCAGTAAACCGCGCCCGAGGCGGGTACCTCTGGCTCACTGGCCCGGGTATCGGGAGATACCGGCGGAACCGTGCGCAGGCGCGCCTCTATGCCGCCTGTTTGCTCAATACCTCGGGCAATCTGTTGGGCCATGGCCAGGGTGGCACCGTAGCGACTGTAATAGAGCACCAACACATAGGGTGTGGACATAGGAACCTCCTGGGAATCCGGTTGGCCGGGTTAGCTGAGCAATTCCAATACTTGCTCGGGTGGGCGACCAAGACGCGCTTTATCTTCCCGCACGGCGATAGGGCGTTCGATCAGTCGGGGATGAGCCGCCATAGCCTCGATCAGCGCCTTGTCGCTCAGCTTGGGATTGGCGAGATCCAAGGCTTTGTATTCATCCTCTTTTGTACGTAACAACTGGCGCGCACTGATGCCCAGTTTGCTAATCAGGGCTTTGAGTTCCTTGGCGGTGGGCGGTTGCTCCAGGTAGAGGCGCAGGTCGGGTTCAATACCTTTGGTGCGCAAGAGCGCCAGTGCCTCGCGGGATTTTGAGCAGCGAGGGTTGTGATAGAGTGTGATCATCATTGTTTCTCAAGTCGGTGAGCGCACGGTGAAGTGCGCGATTATAACCAGCGCTGTCCAGCTCAGGGAGAATAACCTTGTCGAGTTTGCCCTTTCGTCAGTACCTGCATATGGCACGGGATTTTTTGCTGCTGATTGTCAGCCAGTACCGCGAAAAATCCTGCCAGAAAAGCGCCGCCTCGCTCACCTATGTCACCCTGTTTTCCATAGTGCCGCTGATGACGGTTACCTACTCCATGTTTTCGATTATCCCCGCCTTTCAGGGCCTGGGTGATCAATTGCAAAACCTGATCTTTGCCCATGTGTTACCAGAGACCGGCCAGGAACTGATCAATTACCTGCGGGATTTTTCCAGCCAGGCGCGCAAGCTCACCCTCTTTGGGGTGATTTTTTTGGTGGGCTCTGCCTACATCATGCTCACCACCATCGAAAAAAACTTTAACGCCATTTGGGGCGTGCTCCACGGGCGCAAGGGCGTTGCCAACTTTCTGCTCTATTGGGCGGTATTGAGTCTCGGTCCACTGCTGTTGGGGATGGGGCTGGCCATGAGCACTTACCTTACGTCACTGCGCTTGTTTATGGATGCCTATGACAGTCTGGGATTGGTGGCCTGGGTGTTTCGCATCGGCCCCTGGCTGCTGACGGTGGCTGCCTTTACCCTGCTGTTTGTCACCGTGCCCAATTGCAAGGTGCCCTTGGCGCACGGGCTCGCAGGCGGTGTGGTGACCAGCCTGGCCTTTGAGGTGTTAAAGACAATTTTTGGTTACATAGTGACCCATTCTTCGCTCACCCTGATTTACGGCGCCTTTGCCATAGTGCCGCTGTTTTTGTTGTGGGTAAATCTGATCTGGATGGTCATACTCGGCGGCGCCGTACTGGTGAGAACCATCAGCACCTACCAGATTGTGCTCAAGGATCGGGGTTATTCGGATCTGCTCGCCGCTCTGTTGGTGCTTTGGCGTTTTTACCAGGCGGCTATCGGCGGTGGCCGTTTGACGGACACCAATTTGATTCGCACCGGGTTGTCATCGGAGCAGTGGCAGCGCATTCGCACCGCGTTGGAAGATGCCCAGGTAATTACCGCCACCAGCCAGGGTGACTTTGTGCTGAGCCGGGATCTGCACCACCTGACCCTCGCACACTTATCCCAGCTTTTGGCGCTGCCGCGCCAGATGCCTGCGGAACCTGGGCCGCTGAGGGAATTGCCCTGGTTTAACAACCTGCAAGCCCATCTCGGGGCCATAGACACCCTGGCTGACCAGCACCTGGCCCTGACGGTGGCCGAACTCTTTGAGGCGCGGGAAGAGCGGTCCGATTAACAAAAGTTTTCGCGGCGCCTCGCTTCACCCTGTCTATACTGGGTGCACACCTCTATTCAATGAATAACAAAACAATTGCTTATGGCCATTCCTTTATTGATCTGTGACGACTCCATCATGGCGCGCAAGCAGGTGGCGCGCTCGCTACCCGAGGGCTGGGATGTGAACATCACCTTTGCCACCAACGGTGTGGAAGGGTTACAGGCAATTCGCGAGGGCAAGGGCGAAATGGTCTTTCTCGACCTGACCATGCCGGATATGGATGGTTATCAGGTGCTGGAAGCTGTGCAACAGGAAGGCTTAAAGGCGGTGATTATCGTCATCTCCGGCGATATTCAGCCCACGGCCAAGGCCAGAGTTCAGCAGCTGGGCGCGCTGGAATTTATTCAAAAGCCCATTAACCCCGACAAGTTGCAAGAAGTGCTGCACCGCTACGGCCTGCTGTAAAAGCGCTACCTGTTCAAACCTTGGCTGAGACTCCTCGGCGCAGCCTGCTATCATCCCGCACAGATTAATTCCCCAGTCATCGACCCTCGGCAGATAGGCCTATGCAACTTTCCCGGTTTGGACAAAAACTCACCACAGAGGCGGGCATAGTGTCCTTGATGGACGATTTGGGCGAGGCCCTGAGAGTGAATCCGGACATGATTTTTATGGGCGGTGGCAATCCGGCCAGAATCCCCGCCATGGAAACGGCCTTTGAACAGGCCTTGCACGCCTGCCTGCGCAGCCCCCTGGAAACTCACCAATTGCTCGGTGTATATCAGCCGCCCCAGGGTGATGGCGCCTTGTTGGATGATTTGGCGGCGCTGCTCAAACGCGAGTATGACTGGCCAATTACTCGCGCCAACCTGGCGCTCGCCAACGGCAGTCAGTCGGCTTTTTTTGTGTTGTTTAACCTGCTGGCGGGTGATTTCGATGAGGGTCAGCACAAGCGGATTCAATTGCCCCTGACTCCCGAGTACCTGGGCTATAGCGACCTGGGGCTGAGCGTGGATTTGTTTACCAGCCTACGTCCTGAGATAGAACTGCGCCCCGGCGGCTTGTTTAAATACCATGTGGACTTTGCCCATTTGCGACCGGGTGATGACATAGGTGCCCTGTGTCTTTCGCGCCCGACCAATCCCACCGGCAATGTGGTGAGTGACGCCGAACTGGCACAGCTGGATCAACTGGCTCAGGCAGCGGGCATCCCACTGATTGTCGATGGCGCCTATGGCACTCCCTTTCCCAATATCCTGTTTGCCGATGCTCGACCCCATTGGAATCCCAACACAATACTGGTGTTGAGTCTGTCCAAGCTGGGGCTGCCGGGGGCGCGCACCGGCGTTGTTCTCGCAGCACCGGAATTAATCGAGGCTTTTGCGAAAGCCAACACTATTCTCAGCCTGGCAGCGGGGAATTTCGGTCCGGCCCTGTTGCGGCATTTGGTGAAAGACGCGGAGATTTTGCGTTTATCCCGCGAGTGTGTTGCGCCTTTTTATCGGGCGCGTATGGAGCAGGCGTTGGCAGCCTTTCAGCGCGCTTTGGCGGGTTTGCCCTACCGCATACACCAGCCCGAGGGGGCGATCTTTTTATGGTTGTGGTTTGAGGGGTTGCCCATCACCAGTCAGCAGCTGTATGAGCGCTTGAAGGCGAGGGGCGTGTTGGTGGTGTCCGGCCATCACTTTTTTCCCGGTTTGGCTGAGCCCTGGCCCCATGCACAGGAGTGTTTGCGGGTGAGTTACTGTCTGGAGCCGCAGCGGCTGCAAATGGGTGCGACCATCATTGCTGAAGAAGTGCGCCGCGCTTACGCGGACTAGTATTGCTGGCCTGGTGTTGATTCACCGACGCCAGAAGAACCACTTGGGTGTGGGGCGAATAAAGGGCTGTAGTTGTTCGTCTTTGTGGGCCTCGCTGGTAAACCAGTAAAAATCGTGACGAATGTTTGGCTTGAACCAGCGCCCCGTTTTGCCAACATGCTCGATGTGCAAACGTGGCATGCCCAATTTGCGGTCGGCGTTAAAGCTCTGGTTCCAGAGCACCAGCAGATCGCGTTTGGCCGTTGCTATGGCCAGCTCTTCCGAGTCGGCGTCCACCAGGCGGCAGGCAATAAAGCCAATAACCGGCTCATCGCCGTTGTAGTTTTCAAAAAATATCTCGTCACCGGAGATAACCACTGTGTATTTCATCTTGCGACTCAATTAATCCCATTCTGCATCAGTTTTGGCGGTGTAAAGCGGTGCGGTGGCGGGCAATTGTTGAAACAGCTTGCTGAAATGCTGTTGTACCCGCGCAATATTCATCACCGACATGCCACTGGAAAACCCAAACCACACATACAAACCATTTAAATCGCGAAACATCGGCGGCAGATACTTGGGGCCGAGGATCACCCCTTCAAGATAGCGCTCGTAGAGCGTGGGTATATCGTCCAGGGTGACCTTGCCCACAAACAGCATGGGGATAATTTCCGGCACCCCCGATTGAATCGCGCTGCGAATAAAATTGACGTTTTCCACAAAACCTTTTACGTAGGAAATGTCTTTGGTGAATACCGAGCCGCCGGTAAGCGTGCCACCGCGAAACACTCGCTGGGTGACCCTGTAGCTATCGTGCTCACTCACGCCGCGCTCCAAAAAATAGCGGTAGACCTCGCAAAAATCCGCGCCCTGTTCCGCCAGATCCACCGCTACTACACGATCGCTGATGCGTCGCGCCCGCTGTGGAAAGCTACTGAAGGTGAGGGTTTCCATCAACACGGCCATACCTTCTTGAATCGCGGTAATGCGCGGTGAACCCACACTCAGCCAGGTGGCCCAGGGTTGCTGGCGGCCATTGAGGGTGGTGCCTATGTGTACCCAGCCTTCGTGAACCTCCAGTACCTGTAAATCCAACTCAGAGAACATTGCCCGGCGATTGATTTTGATGCAATCGCCCCCGGCGGCTGCATCCGAGACTATGTTGTCGCTGATCTGCACTCGCACATCGCCGGGGGCAAAGTAACGGTTCATGCGCTCGCGCAAAAGTTCAAGCGCCTGTTCGGCGTCGATATTAGTGTCGTAGGGGCGGTTGAGGTGCTCCACCGCCGGCAGCGAAAAAATCTGGCACAACCGCTCGCCCATTTGCCGCAGGGTTTTGCGATCGCCGCGAATACGATCCCGGGCAGAGCCATACAGCAATCGGCTGAAATGGCCAAACTCCGGCGTACCGCGATGGCGCAGCAACTCGATCACGATTTGGTATTGGTCAATGGTGGCCTGGAGAATTTTGCCCAGATCGTCGCCGCGCCCGAGTTGGCGGCGCACGTCGGCTTTGAGCGCATTCAGCTCGCGGTAAACCCTATCAGTATCGAATGACAGGGATTGCTGTTGATAAAAGTCCCGGTTGATGGGCGGCAGTTGTCGTCCGCCGCTGGCGCGAAAGCCGGTTTCCATGTCTGCCGGCCACTTGATGGCATCGAGAATGCGTATGGGTCGTTGCAGCGCTACCAGACGGCTGGAGAGTTGTTGCAATCGCTCGAGATAGGCGGGGTTGCTGGTCATGGCGCGGCGCAGTTACCGGAGGCAGGATCGAAGGCGCCAGTTTACCTCAGTCGTTGGAGAGAAGCCGGGAGATTTTGGGTTCGCCAAGTGAAATCAGGTAAGCGAGGCCAAGGTGACTTGGAGCGGTTGAGATTTCGGCTAGGCCCCACCTGCCAGCTATGGCAGACTGGCGCCTCTTTCGCAGAACAGCGGTTACTGTTTACCGAGGCAGATTTACCATGGCCTATGTTGCACTGGAAAAACTTCACGCGCTTCACGATGGCTACCGCCGTCGCCTGCGACTGAATGGGCGCGATCTGTTGCTTGTTCAGGAAGAGGGCAGGGTTTATTTACTGGCGAATCGCTGTCCTCATATGGACGCACCTCTGCATAAAGCGAGCATTCACCAACAGGTCTTGCGCTGCCCGCATCACGGCATGGAGTTTGACTTGTGCAGTGGGCGCCCTCTGGGTGCCGCTGCCGCCTGTGTGGCCTCGCTCGAGTTTTTACCCCTGGTGTATGAGGGGAATAGCCTGGGGGTTGAGCTTTAACCGGGCTGCTGACCGAATTTTTTGTATGGCAAAGGAGTTGGGATGAAATCCGCAATCATCAAGTCGTTTATGGTGGTGTTTATTGTTATTGCACTGGTGCACTACGCTCTTTATCTGCGCACCGGGCGCCTGCCCTGGGGGGAGAGTTCGCCGGGTATGCCGTCCTTTTCAAAGTCGCTGCCCACATCCTTGCCCAGTGTGGAATCGCTGACCTCGGGCGGGAAAACCCAGGTGTATAAATGGGTAGATGAAAACGGCGTCATCCATTACAGTCAGGAACCTCCACCCGAAGAGGCTCAGGCTCAGTCGCTGGAGCTGGACCCGGCCAACCTGAATGTGATGGCCGCTCCCGTTCCGCAGGAAGCACCAGCCTCGAGTCCGGTGGTGGGAGGGCCCTCTTCCTTTGATGATGGCAAAACGCCCATCGAAAAGGCGCGCGAGGCAGCGGAATTGCTCCAGGCCCGCGACCAGGCGCAAAAGAAAATACTGGATAGCCTCTAACCGGCTTTTTCGTTTTTTGCGGTGCGGTTCAGGCACCAATAACAATAACCATGCGGTTCAACTTATGACGTTACTTGCAATTGCAGCCACGCTGCTCGTTTTGGTTTTACTCATCACCCGCTGGCAGGTGAACCCCTTCCTCTCTTTCCTGGTGGCTTCAATCCTGGCCGGTGTCTTGCTGGGTGTTCCCCCCGCTGATATTCCTCGCGCTCTGGAGAAAGGCATAGGCGATATGCTGGGCTCCATCGTGGTGATCGTTTGCCTGGGAGCCATGTTCGGCAAACTGATCGCCGACTCGGGCGCCGCCCAGGCGATTACCCAGCTGCTGATGGGCTGGTTTGGCCAAAAGTACCTGGTGTGGGCACTAATGGTTACTGGCTTCGTAGTGGGTATCCCCCTGTTTTACAACGTGGGCTTTGTGCTGCTGGTACCCCTGGTGTTTTCGGTCGCCTATCAGGCGCGACTCCCGGCGGTGTACTTGGGAATTCCGCTACTGGCCGCGCTCTCGGTCACCCACGGTTTCCTGCCGCCCAGCCCGGCGCCCACAGCGCTGGTCGCCCAGTTCAATGCCGATTTGGGCAAAACCCTGATTTACGGCCTGATTCTGGCGGTGCCCACTGTCATTATTGCCGGGCCGCTGTTTGCGCCATTTTTGAAAAAAATCACTGCCACGCCGCTAGCCACCTTCACGCCGCGGATGATGGCGGAAGCGGAGTTGCCTGGTCGATTTAATGCCCTGGCCACCTCCCTGTTGCCGGTGTTGCTGATTGCCGTTTCCTCGGCCTTGCCAGAGGCCCAGTTGCGGGAATCCAAGGCCGGGCAGCTGCTGTTGATGATGGGCAACCCACTGGTGGTGATGCTGCTGTCACTGGCCATCGCCAGCTACACCCTGGGGGTGGCGCGCAAGATCAGCATTGGATCCCTGATGGAAACCTACAGCTCGGCAGTCAAGGATATTGCCCTGATACTCCTGATTGTGGCGGGTGCCGGTGCGTTGAAGCAGGTGTTTGTGGAGAGTGGTGTCAGTCTGGAGATAGCCGCCGCCCTGGAGGGCGTGAACCTGAATCCCCTGATCCTGGGCTGGTTTGTGGCGCTGGTAATTCGCGTTTGTCTGGGCTCTGCCACAGTGGCTGGGCTGACAGCGGCGGGCATAGTGGCGCCGCTGGTGCTGGCCAATCCCGATATCAACCCCAACCTGATGGTGCTGGCCATAGGCTCTGGCAGCCTGATGTGCTCCCATGTGAATGATTCAGGTTTTTGGCTTTACAAGGAGTATTTCAATCTCAGTCTCAAGGAGACCTTCCAGTCTTGGACTCTGATGGAGACGATTGTGGGGATTGTGGGGCTCATCGGTGTGTTGTTGTTGGATCTGGTTATTTAGCCACCCTTTAAAATCTCTCTCCTATCCCTAAATAGCCCAAAGACTCGCGCCGCCAATCTCGGTTGGCGCGGTTCTCGCTGGCTGGCGCATGGGGTATAATCGCGCGCTTTTTCAGCCCCTGAGCAGCGGCGGGTTTCTCAAACACCTTCTCTGGATCCATAACGAGGTATACCCATGCCCATCTATGAATATCAGTGCCAGTCCTGCCACCATGAGCTGGAAGCCTTGCAAAAACTGAGCGACGAGCCGCTGCGGGATTGCCCCGCCTGCCACCAGCCCAGCCTGCAAAAGAAAATTTCCGCCGCCGGTTTTCGCTTGAAAGGTGGCGGTTGGTACGAAACCGATTTTAAATCCGGCAGCAAGAAAAACCTGGCCGGGGAGTCAGGGTCAAGCGGCGGCGACACCAAGCCAGCCAGCACCAGCACCCCCGCGGCCTCCACTGCCACCGCAAGCTAATCGAACTAACGGGAAACACCTATGCGCAGCCAATACTGTGGCAACCTCAATGCCAGCCACATCAACCAGGAAGTCACCCTTTGTGGATGGGTGGAAAGTCGTCGCGACCACGGCGGGGTGATCTTTATCGACCTGCGCGATCGCGAAGGCATAGTGCAAGTGGTGTTTGACCCGGATGCCAAAGACAATTTTGCGCTGGCCGACAAGGTGCGCGGCGAATACGTGTTGCAGGTGAGCGGCAAGGTGCGCGCCCGCGCTGCCGCCACCGTCAACCCCAATATGGCCACCGGCGAGATCGAGGTGTACGGCACGGCGCTCACCATCCTCAACGAAGCCAAAACCATTCCTTTCCCGCTCGACGGCTATACCAGCGTGGGCGAAGAAACCCGCCTGAAATACCGCTTTCTGGATTTGCGCCGCAGCGAGATGCAAAAAAATCTGCGCTTTCGCAGCCAGGTCACCAGCGCCATTCGCAACTACCTGGATCGCAACGGCTTCCTCGATGTAGAAACCCCCATTCT
>CBFGWO010000079.1:0-15180 GCA_965652595.1 uncultured Cellvibrio sp.
TATTGCGCTACCGGATATGTCTGAAGTTCGTAACCAGGCAGTTCTTGGTGCCCGTGGTCTAAATATAACGCGACTGGTTGCTGATCCGAATGCGCCGGCTCAGCCTGGCCCGGAAGACTCTGGCAGTGACATACTTGCTGTTGGCCCCGTAGTTTGGACTGGTAGTGGTGGCAACCCTGCATTGCAGCCCATGGAATCTATTCAATGGGATGCCTCTCTGGAGTGGTACTTCGCACCTGTTGGCTCTTTGACGGCGAGCATATTTTATAAGGACTTAAAGAACTTCTTCATTGAAGGTTCGCTGCCCAGAACTTTTACCAACCCCAGTACCGGCGTCACTCAGACCGTAGATTTCAGCACCACGCGTAATGGCCAAGAAGGCAAATTGCAGGGTATCGAGCTGGCATACCAGCAGTTCTTCGATATGCTGCCTGAGCCCTTCGATGGCATCGGTGTTCAGGCGAACTACACCTTCATCGACTCTGAAGGTATTCCAAACTTCAGTGGTAGTGATACCGCAACTGAAGCAGAGCCGGAAGAAAACGTAACGCCACAACCAGGTCTGGAGCCTTTTGACCCGGCTGCTTTGGCGGGTCTGCCTCTCCGTGGTCAGTCGGAGCATACCGCTAACTTGGTGCTCATGTATGAGAAGAACGACTGGTCGGCGCGTTTGGCATACAACTGGCGCTCCAAGTATCTGCTAACCACACGTGATGTGATCAGTGGTCAACCGATTTGGAATGGTGCTAATGGTTTCCTTGATGGGGCAATTACCTATCGGTTGAATGACCAAATCTCTATCGGCTTGCAGGGCACCAACCTGGCGAACACCCAGACAGAAACCCTCATGACCTTGGATGGAGAGGGTCGTGAAACTGGTCGCTCCTGGTTCGTTAATGACCGTCGAGTGGCGCTGACTGTAAAAGCTGTGTTCTAAGCTAGCTGGTCTCAGACCAAGAAAGGCGCAACCCCAGTGGTTGCGCTTTTTTTTTGGGCTCCGCATATTTTGGGGCTCCGCATAGCGCTTGGTTTTTGAATGCTAGCGATCGAATATCGAGAGTTCAGGCGAGACTTGAACCAGCTGATAAAATCAAACTCGACTCATGGTTGATAAGGTGGTTACGCCACTTTAAAGTTCACACATTCACGAATTTCTTCTTTCGCCCAACTACTTTTTATCGTCCTTTGTGGAGGCTAGCGTGATCTCAGGTGCTTCACGACGTGTTGTCATCGTGGGTGGAGGGACGTCCGGTTGGATGACAGCGGCAGCATTGTCTCGCATGTTGCCTGCGGAAGTGTCTATTCAATTGATCGAGTCTGAGAAAATCGGCACCGTGGGTGTCGGTGAGGCAACCATTCCCCATATCCGATATTTCAACGCACTCCTAGGTATTGATGAGCTTGAGTTTATTCAGGCTACTCAGGCCACCTACAAATTAGCCATTCAATTTGTTGGCTGGGGTAGTGAATCTAGCCGTTACATGCACCCTTTTAGTGACTTTGGTGGTGATGTACATGGCATTGGTTTTCATCATTATTGGTTGAAGTTACGGGAACAATGCCCTGAGCTGAGCTTCGATGAATTTTCCCTTGCCGCGCAGGCCGCTCTAGCTGGCCGCTTTGCGCCACCATCAATAGATGCTGATTTTGGCTACGGCTATGCGTTTCATCTGGATGCTTCGCGCTATGCTGCTTATCTGCGACGCTATGCCGAGCAACGCGGTGTGCGTCGCATCGAGGGCAGGGTGCAAAGTGTTCAACAACATCCGCAATCTGGAGACATTGCCTCGATAACCCTGGAGACTGGCACGGAAATAGCGGGGAATTTATTTATTGATTGCTCTGGTTTTCGTTCATTACTGCTCGGACAAACACTAGGGGTGCCATTTCAAAGTTGGCGACATTGGTTACCATGCGATCGAGCGGTTGCAATGGCGAGTGATGCCTTGGCTGAGCTCCCGTCGTTTACCCGGGCTACAGCGACTCCAAGCGGATGGCAGTGGCGCATTCCATTGCAGGAACGTACTGGCAATGGCCAGGTATATTGCAGCAGTCAACTGAGCGACGATGAGGCCTGCGCACAGCTGTGTACTGCGCTAAACAGCGAGCCGATTACTGAGCCAAACCTGATTCGTTTTGAAGCGGGTTGTCGTCGGCATAGCTGGGAGAAAAACTGCATCGCTATAGGCCTATCCAGTGGCTTTTTGGAACCATTGGAATCCACCAGTATTTATCTTATCCAAATGGCAATTTTCAAACTGATCGAGTTTTTTCCTCGTACTAACTTTCTTGCTACAAGCCGCGAAGCCTTCAATCGTTGGATGGAAGTGGAGTACCACAGTGTTCGTGATTTCATCATTCTTCATTATCATTTGAATCAACGCCAAGACTCGGAATTTTGGCGCAGTTGTGCAGCGATGGATATTCCAGAAAGCTTGCGTCGAAAAATAGCGCTATTTCGGGAGTCTGCGGCGGTTGAGTTTTATGATCATGGGCTATTCGCCCGCCCGAGTTGGTTGGCCGTCTATTTTGGTCAGGGTTGCTATCCGAGTCGTATTGATGCGCGCGCAGATCGGCTGTCGGTTGCTGCCACAAAGTTACCTTTGGTGAAGCTCGCCCAAGAGTTGCGCGAGTTGGCCGCTAGCATGCCCAGCCACAGGGAGGCATTGAGTCGGTCTAGCGTTGCGGCAGCGACGCCATCCATGAATCTGTATGGAGGGCGCTATGGATAACTCTGGTCAAGCCCTGCAACATATCGCCGTCGTCGGGCAGGGCTTAGTTGCTTGGGGCGCTGCCGTAACTCTCGCTGAAATGTTAAAAGGAGCCGGTGTTGGCATAACCTTAGTGGTGCTGACAGATGAAGAATCGCCGACGGCGCTGGTAGAGGTTGGTCAGCCTGCCCTGCTTGATTGGCTGAATAGGGTTGGCTTGAACGAAGCTGAAGTATTAGCACGCTGCGGGGGGCTGTATTGCCTTGGGATGGACTATCATCTGGCGCAGAGCAACTTTTTTTTGCCCTATGGCCGACATGGTATTCGACCTGCCCCCGCAACATTCGAGCATGAATTTTTCCGTGCCTACTCAATTGATGAACAGGCTCGCTTTAACGAATATTTTCTGGCGACACAAATGGCGCGACGAAATCGCTTTGCTTTCCCAGTAAACGACCCTCGTTCTGTGAAGTCCACCTTGCGTTATGGTGCAAGGTTAGATACAGATGCGCTTTGCGAACTACTGCAAGAACGTGCTCAGGCGCTCGGCGTAAAAATTGCGCGCAGCACAAATATTCATGTTGAGGTGAATTCTGAGCAGGGTATAGCGCAGCTGTATCTGAGCGACGAGCGTATTGTGCAGGCGGACTTCTATATAGATGCAACTGGCCCTGCGTCTCGCCTGCTCGGAGAGGCCTTGGCCGTACGCTTTGAGGAGGAAAATAGGGCGTCCTTATGGCCAACTCGTCTGAGTGCACGATTACCGAGCAAACCTTCATGGCAGCCTTTTGCGAGTATCCGTCGCGAAGATGAGTGTTGGATTCGAAGAAGCTCTTTACAGCAACAAACTGTGGTCGAGTCCTGGCTATCGATGCAGGCAAACGAGGAGAAAGCGCATTCGGCGTTTGAATCTATGATTGGTGCGTCGTCGGTGCAATTGATGAGAGAGCGCTATGGTCTACGTGAAGCGTCATGGCAGCAAAATTGTCTGGCGCTGGGGAAGGCTGCGGGCCATCCGGGTGAATTGTTGGCTTCAGAGTGGCATCGCGCTTATCAGGCATTGCTATTATGGTTGGAGCTGTATCCGGATCGATCAAGCCGGACCGCATTGAGTGCTGAGTTTAATCGACGCGAGCGAGCGCGATATATCGGTTGGCTGGAGCTGCACGAGCTTCACAGTATTGATTTGACACGCGGCCTGGATCAGTGCTCTGAGTCGCTTCGCTGGCGCCTAGAGGTGTTTCAGTCCTTTGGGCGATTGTGGCCGTTCGATGAACAGCTGATAAACCATGAGGCCTTGATTGCCCTACTGCTTGGGTTCGGTTGGCGGGCAGCCCATGGCGATATACTTTTGGATGCGGTCTCCGCAGAGTCCATTCAAAAAAAGCATAAAAAAATTTACATGACACTGGTAGCCGCTGCGGAGCGCATGCCGACGCTTGACCAAGTCGTTCGGCAGCACTGCTTGATGACCGATAACTGACAGAGGTAACGACGATGAATAATCGCATTCAAAAAGTCTTGATCCTGGGTGGTGGCACGGCCGGTTGGATGGCCGCCGCAGCCATGGCCAAGGTATTAACAAATCAATACTGCGAGATTCATCTTGTAGAGTCTGATTCGATAGGTACCGTAGGTGTAGGGGAGGCAACCATTCCTCAAATCCAGCTGTTTAACAAAATGCTGGGCCTAGACGAGAACGAATTTTTGCGCAAAACCCAGGGGACATTTAAGTTAGGTATTCAGTTTGTAAACTGGGGGCATATCGGTGAGCGCTATCTGCACGCGTTCGGTGAGGTTGGTAAAGATATGAGAGGCCTACAGTTTTATCATTACTGGCTCAAGTTGTTTCAGTCAGGTGAAGCCCCGAATATTGATGCCTACACTTTAAACTGTATCGCTGCCGAGCAGGGCCGTTTTATGCGTCCAGTGGATGCAGGTAATTCTCCGCTGTCGAATATTGCATACGCCTTTCATTTTGACGCTACTCGCTATGCGATGTTCTTGCGTGACTTTGCCGTTGAGCGCGGTGTGCGCCGTCGGGAAGGGAAAGTTGAGCATGTGTCTCTGCGCCCTAATGATGGCTTTATCGAGTCGATTACGCTGGATGATGGCGAGACAATGGAGGCCGATCTGTTTATCGATTGCTCTGGATTTCGTGGGCTGTTGATAGAGCAGGCGTTAAAAACCGGTTATGAAGACTGGAGTCATTGGCTGCCTTGTGATCGGGCGGTGGCCGTACCTTGCGCCAAAGTGGCTGAGCCTACCCCTTACACCCGTTCTACCGCGCACAGCGCAGGTTGGCAGTGGCGAATTCCACTGCAGCATCGAACCGGTAATGGTCATGTTTATTGCAGCCAGTTTATCAGCGATGATGAAGCCGCCGATACGCTGTTAAAAAATCTGGATGGAGAACCCTTGGCGGAGCCCAAATTTATCCGTTTCACTACCGGTAAGCGTTTGCAATTCTGGAACAAAAATTGTGTAGCCTTGGGGCTCGCCAGTGGCTTTATGGAGCCGTTGGAGTCGACGAGTATTCATCTGGTGCAATCGGGTATTGCCAAGTTGATGAGCCTGTTTCCAAGCCGCAATTTTGATCAGGAGGATATCGATGAATACAACCGCCAGGTGGATTTTGAGTACACCCGTATTCGGGACTTTCTGATTGCCCATTACCATATTACCCGGCGTGATGATTCTGCATTCTGGAATCAATGTCGTACTATGTCGATTCCCGATACGCTGCGCCAGAAGATGGAGCACTACCGAAAAAATGGCCGCATCTTCCGCGCAAATGAGGAGTTGTTCAACGAAACCAGCTGGTTGGAAGTCATGCATGGCCAGGGATTAAGGGCTGAAGGTTACCACCCAATCGTGGATACCATGCCTAAGGAAGAAATCGCCCAGCGGCTGGAGAGTATCCGCGAAGTCATTCAGCGATCGGTGGAGTATATGCCCAGCCATGAAGACTTTATTAAAAATAATTGCGCCGCCCGCACGGATCTTTAATGGATGTTTATGGCCTCAGGTTTCATGGGAGTGATGGTCTGAATTTTTCCATTCGTTGCATGTGTTAATTTCGTCATCTTCACATTCCGCAAATGAGTTTGCCCACCAGACAACTCCGCATCGTGAAAAAACAAATACCACTCGCGCGCAAATTGCAAAATGGAGTGCTGAGTGGTCCACCCAAGGACGGGCTCCAGAATAATCCCTTGGTAAACGAAGGGGCCATAAGGGTTGTCACCCACACCATAAACAATTCGATGGGTATCTCCGGTAGACCAGGACAGGTAATATTTCCCATCGTACTTGTGCATCCAGGCGCCCTCAAAAAAACGCCGATCTTTGTCGCCTGCGGTTAGGGGCTTGCCTGCTTCATCAACCAGCAGTATCTCTCTGAGCGGTTCGGCAAGGCTGACCATGTCTTCGTTCAGGCGAGCCATTCTTGGCATTATTGCGGGCTCATCGTCCGCTGGATAAGTATCCACTGCTTGGTAAAAGCCCTTGGCCCATCGTTGCAATTGCCCTCCCCAAATGCCGCCCAGAAATAGGTAGTGAGTACCATCGTCATCCCGAAAAACTGCTGGGTCATTGCTGTAGGTGCCAGGTATAGGGGTTGGTAGCGAAATGAAAGGGCCGCTGGGGGACTTGCTGGTGGCGACGCCAATACGAAAAATATCCAGGTTGTCTTTAGCGGGAAAATATAAAAAGTAGGTTCCGTCTTTTTCCGCCGCGTCTGGGGCCCAGAGTTGGCGGCTTGCCCAAGGAATATCCTCCAGTCGCAGTGCGACTCCGTGATCTATAACCTCAGCGCCAGGCGCTGCCATCGAAAACACTCGGTAGTCGCGCATATTGAACTGGTCGCCATCATCGCTATTGGCAACACCCGTTTCTATGTCATGGCTTGGATAAATATAAATTCTGTTCTCGAACAGATGGGCGGAGGGGTCCCCAGTGTAAACGTGAGAGATAAGCGGCGGAATTTTCTGCTCTTGTGAATCGGCTTCTTGTGCGTCGCGCACATGATCCTTGTTGTAACAGCCGGTTAACAGAGTGCTGAAAACAAGAAAACAACAAAGCAGTTTTTGTCCATTAGATTTCATACAGCTTCCAAGTGTTCTATTTACCAATGCCAAAGGGTGCCATCTTCAAGGCGATTTACCGGCAGGCTGGCGCGCTTGTAGGGGTATTTTTTCGCGAGATTTTCATCTATGTCAACGCCGTGGCCAGGTGCTTCACCAGGCTTAAAAAAGCCCGCTTTAAACTCATAGGCATGGGGAAAGACTTCTTCCATTTGCGCGCTATGGGCCATGTGCTCTTGAATACCAAAGTTGGGCACCCAGTAATCAAAATGCAAGGCTGCACCCATGCACACAGGTGAGAGGTCGGTGGCGCCATGGAAGCCGGTGCGCACATGATAAAGGCTGGCAAAGTCGGCAATGCGCCGAACCTGAGTGATACCACCAGCGTGAACAATGGTGGTGCGAATATAATCGATCCACTGATTTTGAATCAGCTCACGGCAATCGTGGATGCTGTTAAACACTTCACCGACGGCCAAGGGCGTGGTGGTGTGCTGGCGAATCAATTTAAAACCTTCCTGATTTTCGGCGGGTACCGCGTCTTCCATCCAGAACAAGCGGAAGGGCTCCAGTTCCTTGCCGAGGCGCGCTGCTTCGATGGGTGTTAAGCGATGATGCACATCGTGCAGCAGATGCAGGTCATTGCCAAATTCCTTGCGTACGGCGGCAAAAACTTCGGGAATAAAATCCAGGTACTTGCGCGTGCACCATACTTCTTCAGACGGCAGGTCACTGTCGGCGGGTTCATAGCTGCCGTTGCCCTTGGCCACACCGTAAGTTTTTTCGATACCGGGAATACCGCACTGCACGCGAATGGCGCGATAACCTTTTTCTTTGGCTTTACGCACTGCCTCAAGCGTGGAATCCAGATCCTTACCGTTGGCGTGGGTGTAGGTCATGATGTGGTCGCGGCTGCGGCCACCGAGCAGTTGATAGAGCGGCATATTGGCCGCCTTGGCCTTGATGTCCCAGAGCGCTGTATCGACAGCAGCCAGAGCGGTCATGCCCACCGGGCCGCGACGCCAGTAGGCGCCGCGGTAAATAAATTGCCAGATATCTTCAATCTGGTGGGCGTCCCGGCCAATAAGTACCGGAATCAAATAGTCTTTAAGGTAGGAGACCACGGCTTTTTCGCGACCATTGAGGGTGGCGTCACCAATACCGTAGATACCTTGGTCAGTAGTGATTTTGAGGGTGACGAAATTTCTGCCGGGGCAGGTGACTATGACGTTTGCAGCAATAATTTTCATTCGGTAATGCTCGGTTCTGGAATCAAAAAACTGGGAACAAAAACGGGCGGTTAGCCACTGCCCGTCGCGTCCTGGGACGCTGCGACAAGGGTTAATTCACTTTCATACTTTGTTGTGGGCCGAGATAGCTGGGGCGCAGGCCACCGGTATCTATGACCAGTTTCTGCAGCGTAACTGCCGGGTCCACCATATAGATGCGCAGTTTGTGCACGCCAGGCTTGGTTACCTTGTGCAGACTCGTGGAACGGCGGCTATCGGTGCGCACGGATTCTTCCCACGCCTGATCGCTCTTGTCGGCGAGTATATCGACAATTTGTGGTTTTTCGTTATCGAAAGCCACTGCGTAGCTTAGTCCTCGTCCAGGTGTGAAGGGCAGGCTGGGCGCAAAAATGCCCTCTACCTTGAACTCCCCGGTAGAAAAGAAAAAGACTTCGTATTCCAAATAAGGTGCTTTTGTTGGATCGCTAAAGCTGTAGTCGGTGATTGGAAACACCGACATGGAGGACAGGGTGCGACCATGCTGGGGAATCTTTTGCCACTCAAAGCCCTGGGCGGCGTTCTTGGCGGTGTAGTTTTCGGCATCGATGGCCACATAACCATCAGCCTCAATGAATCCGCGCACGCGCCGCTTAATGCTGGCCTCCGGCTTGTGAATCTGCACCTGCACGCGTGCGCCTCCCCAGCCGGTACCTGTGACGTGTACATGACCTGCGTGCTTGCCTTCTGGCGCTTTGTCCCAGTCGATACTGACCTTGATGCGCTGCTCCAGCTCCACCTGTCCGCTGGTGTGGCTGACGAGAATCCAGGGGGCGCTGGTGGTGACTTGGTAATTAAAGGCCTTGGTGCCTTTGTTAAAGACATCTATGTAGCTGTCTGCCTGGCCATAAGGGCTGAAGCTGGGTAGGGCATAGGCGCCGGGCACAGGCCAAGCTTGGGCCATGCCTTCTACCGCAACCCCCATGTCTGCTTCGCCGTGCGGGTCAAACTGATAAATCACTGGCAGCGTATTGGCGGGCGGATGATTCCAGTGGGTATAGCCGATACGCGTCTGCGCCATCATATGGTTCCATTTGCCATTGTTGATGCTGTGGTAGCGCTGGGTGAGTGCCGCATCCTGGGCAAACATCTGGCGTACCCGGTCGCCATAATTGTTGGTGCTGGCACGACCCTGGTGTGCATAAAGGCGGTTGCGTGCAGCAGCGTCGTACATTTCGGTGATGGTGGCGCTGGCCTTAACCGGGTGCAACACCAGTTGATAGAAGGCGTCGCGGTGGCTGGTGGGCATTTTTTCGTAAAGCGCTTCAGCGCGCGCACTTAAATCCTGTACTTCGGCTAATACCCGATCCGCCTCACGGTAATTCAGTTGGCTGTAAATGCCAGGCTCCTGCAGTTCAGGTTTGCGTCGACTATTGTGGCGAGTGTAACCAGTCATCAGCTGTTCGATTTCCACCGCGTGCTCCGCACCAAATTCCCGTGCCGCCCAGAGCTGGCCGAATTCCTGCAAACGCTCCTTGGGCCAGCGTTCTGGATCCCAGGCCATGCGCAGAAAAAATTCAATGGGGAATTCCATTGGTTTTAAATCCCCCACATTAGTAATCCAGATTTTGGTAGCGTCATATTGATAAGCGAGGTTCATTTGCTCCCAAACCTTCGCAATAGGCACTGTGTTGATCCAGCGGTAGGAGCGGGGGCCGCCAACATAATCAAAGTGATAGTAAACACCGGCGCCTCCGGGGCGTTTGCGCTCTTCGGGCGTAGGAAGGCGACGAATATTGCCCCAGTTGTCGTCGCACCACAGCAGAATCACGTCGTCGGGTACGCGCATGCCGCGCTCGTAAAAGCCTTGAACCTCTTTATAAAGTGCCCATACCTGGGGCACATTGGTGACTTCATCATCACCAAATACATCAGCAATAATCCTACGTTGGTCGCGTACGATTTTTTCCAGTAATTCGATATTGTCTCCCTCACTCATGGGCGTGTCTTGTTGGCCGCGCATGCCCAGTGTGTAAACACTTTCGTAAGGTTTGTTGCGCTTTGCGCCATCAACCCAAAAATCGTAGAGGTTTTTGGGATTGGTGGAATATTCCCAGGCGCCTTTACCGTAGCGATTCCATTCCTTGTCGGCGCGCATCATCGGCTCGTGGTGCGAGGTGCTCATCACAATCCCGTATTCGTCGGCGAGAATCATATTGCGCGGATCATCATCGGCGAAGGCGTTGTTCCACATGGCAGGCCACAAAAAGTTGGCCTTGAGGCGCAAGAGTAACTCGAACACATTTTCGTAAAACTGGCTGTTGTAGCCACCGAACTTTTCCTGCGACCAGGTGGTGAGTGCTGGCCACTCATCGTTGAGAAAGATGCCTCGGTATTTCACTTTGGGCATGTCCTGCTTGAGCGTGTTGCGTGTGACGAATAGTTTGGCTTTTTTGGGTATGGGAATGTCTGCCCACCAGTACCAGGGAGATACACCGATTTGCTCCGAAAGGTCAAAAATGCCGTAGCTGGTTCCGCGTTTATTGCTGCCAGCGATGACCAGGGCCTGTTTGACGCCCGGTAGTGGGTTGGAAACGACTTCAATATGAAACGCATCCCATTGGCCAGCAATGTCTTCAAGATCAATTTTTTTGGCAGCCACCAGCTCATCAATTATCTTACTTTTCCCCAAGGTGCCTACGATGACCAGATTGCTCGTTACGCCCTCCAGGCTGGGCAAAATGGCCAGCTGCTGACCCGTGACACTGCTGATGTCTTTTTGCAGCATACCTAGACTGCGAATGACGCCGGGATAGTCCATGGGGTCCACGTAAAGGCTGGCGCGAGATTTTTCGCCCACCAGAGGAAAGTGCCCGCGCTTGTAACGGGTCTCTACATAGCTGTCGTCGCCCAGTGCGAGAGCGCTGATGGGCGTCAAGCAAAGTGCGGAGAAAATCAAACAGAGGCCAAGCACTAAGCGGTTGGCAAGGCAGGGGGTAGGGGCTGGTTGCATTGGAGATGGCTCCGATTGTCTGTAAGGCCGGTATCCGAACGGGCGAATTCTAACCCTTTTTGGGGTGGATGACTTGTATTCTAGTCGACTTGTTGGCTTTGTGGCACAAAAAAAGCTGCCTGGCGTGGCTCCGCCAGGCAGCTTGGCGTATAGCTTTTTTACCGCATTACTCCGCGTCGCAGGGCTCGCCGGTTAAACCGTTTGCCACACCTTGCAGCGCGGGTTTGGGGTTGAAATTGTGGTCGAACAATAGCGGCCAGTCCTGGTGCTGATTGTTAAACAATACTTGGTTCAGCCAGGTGTCGGCATCCCATACCCCCCAGACGGTAATACCGCCGCGCAGGTTATCGGGCACTTCTTCCATGTAAGCTTTAACGATTTCGCAGTAACGAAGCTTTTGCTGGTTGGCATGGGCTGGGGTAAAAAGTGCATGGTAGTTGTTGGGGTAGTTGTAGCTGCCGTCATAGGGGTTGTTAATAGGAATGTCCAGTTCCGTAATTTTTACCTTGAGTCCTCGTTCGACGACCGCTTGAAAGGAGTTGCGAATGTTACTGATGCTTGGCCAGCCTAAATAGACATGCATCTGAAAGCCGATACCATCAATGGGGATAGGGATATCCCGACCCTTAAAATCGTCCACCATGGCGAGTACGGCGTCCAGCTTGGCGCCGCCGGGGCTGATATTGAAGTCGTTGTAATAGAGATCGGCAGCAGGGTCTGCTTCGCGCGCATTGATAAAGGCCTCTTCAATATAATCCTTGCCCATGTTGCGATAAAAAATGGAGCCCTGGCCGTTGGGTTGGTTGTTGCGATAGTCGCCGTTATCCATAAAGGCCTCGTTGACCACATCCCAACTTCTTACGCGCCCAGCGTAATAGCTCGCGATGGTCTGCACATGGGTTTTTAGCATGGCTGACCAAGCCGCTTTGTTGTTGCTTGAAAAATTTTTAATCCAATCAGGTACTTGATAGTTTGAATGCCAAATGAGGGCGTGAGCGTGAACGCCCAGCCCATGGTCATGGGCGTAGTCCACCAGGTTATCGGCGTGGGTGTGGGTGAAGTTATTCTCGTCGGGATGAAGATAGCTCATCTTCATAATGTTGCCGGGCGTAATCTCGTCGAAGTACTGCTCGATGATCGCTCGTTGTTTTGCGCCTGTGTCATTGTTGCGCAGGATGCTGTTGGTTTCATCGCCTGCACTAACAGCAACACCTATGGGAAAGTCGACGAGTCCCTTAAGACTTTGAACGCTGACGTTATAGGGATTGCTGGAGTTGGTGCTGGAGGAGCTCTCACTGCTGCTGGAAGAGCTTTGGCTGGAAATACTTGAGGATGAAACCGAGCTCGTGCTGGATAGGCTACTGGAGCTGGCTGAATTTGTGGGTGGGGAGTTTTTGCTGCCTCCGCCTCCGCCTCCGCCACAAGCTGTTGTTGTCAGGGTGCTGATAATAAGCGCTGCTGTAAATAAGATGCGGTGCATAAACCATCTCCAGTTTTCGTTATAGGTATGGATTTTGGGGCAGGGTCAGGGTGCAAGGTTTTCACTGTGTGCTGGTAAGCAAAGAGCCGCATTAACGCGGCTCTTTGGATGGCTGAACGACTGACACTTGATGTTAACCTTCCATTTGTTCCAGCTCCTTACCTTTGGTTTCTTTGACAAACAGCAGCACAAACGCAACCGAAAGCGCGGAGCAGATGGCGTAAATGCTGTAGGTGCCAGCGAGACCGAGAGCGGACGCCAGTAGTATCGGAAACGTAAGGGTAATCAGGAAGTTGGCAGTCCACTGAGCGAAGCCCGCAATGGCCAGGCCGGAGCCGCGAATCTGGTTAGGGAACATTTCACCCAGCATGATCCACATGACCGGTCCCCAGGAAACATTAAAGAAGATCACGTAGAGATTGGCAGCCACCAGCGCTAATTTGCCCATGTCGTCAGACAGCATCAGATTGCCGGACGCGTCCAGTGGGGCTCCAGCAAAGGCGAAGGCCACGAGGCCAAGGGTAATGGTCATGCCCAGCGAGCCAATCCAAAGGAGTGGTTTGCGGCCGATTTTATCCACCACAAAGAAAGTGATAAAACAGGCTGCAATACTCACTGAGCCGGACACCACGTTAATAAGGAGTGCGTCCCCTTCTGAAAATCCGGCGGCTTGCCAGAGTACGGCGCCGTAATAAAAAACAACGTTGATGCCTACCAGTTGCTGCAATACGGCCAGGCCAATGCCTACCCAAATAATGGGGCGAACGCGACCGGCGAAGCGATCATAAATGTCGCTGAGTCGTGGAGTGTGATGATCCGATGCCAAAGACGCGTAAATTTCTTCGAGCTTGGCATTGGCTTCGGTTTCTCCGTAGAGGCGTGTCAACACGGCCTTGGCTTTACCCTTATTGCCCGAGGCAACCAGGTAGCGCGGGCTTTCGGGAATAGCGAGCAATGCAAAAAAGAAAATGCTTGCCGGAACAAGCTCTACCCAGAACATCCAGCGCCAGGTTTCGTAGCCCAGCCAAAACTTATCCAGTGAAGACCCGGCAAGCTTGGCCAAAAAGTAATTGCTCACAAATGCCGCAGTAAGGCCGGTGATAATGGCAATCTGCTGTACAGAGGTGAGTTTTCCGCGATAACGCGCCGGTGAGACTTCGCTAATATAGGCCGGGCACATTACCGAGGCGGCGCCTACGGCCAGCCCGCCCAGAACCCGGTAAATAATGAATTCAAACGAGCTGGTGGCAATACCGGAGCCCCAGGCTGAAATCACGAAGAACACAGCCGAGAGAATCAACAGCAAACGCCGACCAAATTTGTCCGCCAGCCAACCCGCGAAGAAGGCACCAACCGCACAACCCAGCAGCATGGATGAAACACTGAAGCCTGTTCCCATGGAATCCGAATTAAAGGCTGTGCGCAGGCCATCAACAGTGCCGTTGATCACTCCGCTGTCAAAGCCGAAAAGGAAGCCGCCAATGGTGGCGATACAGCTGATAAGGATGATAAATCCGGTGTTGTGGCCCGATGGGTTTTGGCGGAGATCGTTCATGTCGATACCTGATTATTGAAATTATTTAAGACGGGGCGACGTATTTCTGGTGCAGGCTGGCGTCACCCCGGGCGGGATCTTAGCCTAAATAAGGTGGTTGTGACTATATCCGCCAGGCCTGCCGGAAGTGGTCAGGCGAAGCCGTTACCGGTGAAGAAGCGATCCAATCTTGCGCTCAGATCTCAAAAGAAAAGCCCATCTCACTCAGCTGTTCATAGGCCTCGGCATCAAAGCGGTAGAGATTAGCGGCGCGGTGTGGCACGCCCTGCTGCTTTTCGTTACAGGGCGACAGCAGGTTCATTTTCATGATCTTGCGACGAAAGTTGGGCTTATCCAAAGTGACGTTGAGTATGGCTTCATACAGTCCTTGGAGTTGAAGCAGGGTGAATTTTTCGGGCAATAAATTAAAGCCAATAGGCTGGTGGCAGACTTTGTGACGCAGGGATTTGATACCGAACTCAAGGATCTCGGCATGGTCGTAGATCAGCTCGGGCAGTTTGTTCACACTGTGCCAGGTTGCATTGTTGGCGTTGTGGCCAGCCACCATTGGGTAGTTTTCGGCGCTGACCAACGCGTAGTAAGCGATGGTGACTACCCGCTCGTTGGGAAAACGATCAATTCTGCCAAAGGCCTTAAGTTGCTCAAGAAACAGGCCGCCCAAGCCGGTCCACTCTTTCAGCAGTCGCTCGGCGGCGTCGCGCAGGTTTTCGTCATAGCGTATCCAGCCACCGGGGAGCGCCCACTTATCCGACAAAAAAGGTTCGCTGTGTTTAACCAGAAGAACCTTTAATTCGTCGTTATCCAAACCAAAGATCAGGTTGTCTATCGACAGAGCCTTGATCACGTTTTCGGGCAGTTGCAAGGGTTCGACATGGCTAATTTGTGCGGGTGGTGGGTTAGACAAGGTTGATAGTCCTCTTGGATTCATTTTTACTATATATCCTATAGAGCGCGAGTCTCGCGGATATGTCCGGCTGACGCAAGCCTGTGTAGGTGTAAACGGTTAGATTTTAAGCATCGCGTCTGCTCAGGTCGAGGGGCCAATTGAAGATTTTCGCGCCACGGCGGGAATGGCAGCAAATGTGGTGGTAAGTGTGGTGGTAAGTGTGG
>CBFGWO010000080.1:0-15164 GCA_965652595.1 uncultured Cellvibrio sp.
TGGTTGTGGACTTACAATAATGAGCGCCCTAATATGGCGCTCGACGGCAAAACGCCCAAACAGAAATTGGCGCTAGCCGCTTAACCCTCCACTTTTGACTTCGGTTAAAAATGAGCGGATTACCCTCCCACGTCTGAGAATATAAATGCCCACTCCATTTTTATTGGTCTATTTGCTTAGTGCAGGTTTTCTGTTGCATTGCGCAACGCTAGGGTTTGCGCTACTCAAGCTCGTGGGGGGCTCTCCCGCGATGCGAAGCCCAGAGGCCAATGAGTATTTACAATGGTTTTTTGCTCTGGCACTTGGCTTTTTGATCAATATTTTGGGGCTGTTTAGCCTGGGAATGCTCGGTTGGCTGAACCTTTGGGCGTGGATGCTCATGGCTATTGCGATGTTGCTGATGGCTCTCTGGTTGCTCGCGTCTAAACGTCAATCGTTGCCAGAGTTTAATTGGTCGGTGTTTTTCCTGGTAAATGTGCTTCTGGCGATGTGTATAGCCTTTGCCTGGCATCCACCGCTGGGATCGGACGATACTGCCTTTCATTTGCCCTTGGCGCGCTTTTATGTTGAGCAACAAGGGATAGTGTTGCAGGAGTACCTGCGCTTCCCCCTTTTTCCTCAGCACATCAATATGCTGATGGTACTCGGGTTGCTTCTTGGGGACAGCCTTCTTGCCCAAGTCTTTGCGACCCTGCCCTGGTTTGTGATCGCATTGGGTCTCATGGGTGTAAGTCGCTGGTTAATGGGGAGCATTTGGCCGGGATTGTTTGGCGCTCTAGTGATGACCAAGTGGGTGGGAGTGTTCAGTCACGGCTTTGGCTACGCGTTTGTGGATGCCGGGTTGGCCATGTTTTGCTGGGCCGCAATTCTAGGCGGAATACTGTGGCTGCAAGCGCTGGATAAAAAGAGTAGTAGCGCTCCGCTATTCTTGGGAGCCAATGGATGGATTTTGATCGCCGGTTTGTGCGCTGGCGGCGCGGTTGGCAGCAAGCTCCATGGCGCCGTTCTAGCGGCTATTCTGGCGCTGATACTCATCGCATTTAGTCGTCAATTCAAGGCGGTAATCTTATTTGGAATGGCGACCTTGGCAGCAGGTTTGTGTTGGTATATTCGCAGCTTCGTGATTTCGGGCGATCCCGTACACCCGCTGGGAGGCCCACTATTTGGTTATTTCTTATGGAATGAGTCGGATCTGCAGAATCAAATCAAGGAGCAGGCTACCCATGGTGTTGCGGCCAATCTGCTCAACCTTTGGCCAGCCTTGCTAAAGGCGCGGGTCGAGCTGTGGGTGCTCGCCTTTGCGGGGCTCTTTTGGAAGGGGTTGCCCAAAACTCTACGCTACTTGCAGTTGGTGTTTATCAGCTATTTCCTGTTTTGGTTTTTTGTCAGCCAGGTAGACAGGTACCTTGCCCCTATTGCTGTACTGGGCAGCTTTTTATCTATTTATACGCTTTATGTTTGGCTCAGGGCATTATGGTTTAGATTGAACCTTGGCAGATTTATGAATGAAACTGTTCAGCAGTGTGCCCAGGCGTTGTGCGCCGTGTCGCTGCTAATCATTTGCGTGATACTTGGACAGAAAAGCGTCCAAACTTCATCTGGTTGGCAAACCCGATTGCACCAAATCCACGGCTATGCGTTGGTTGAGCAGGCCAATCAAATGCAAACAGAGTATGGCAATCGGCTGATGGCTTTGGGTCTGGGTACCGCCAACTATTTTTTTGCTGGCACCTATATTGGAGATTGGTTTGGGCCTGCTCGCTACTGGCAGATGATGGAGTGTCGGGCACATTGCTTACCCGTTGATGCTGAATCAATGGCAGAGGTTATGCGCCGCTTTGACGCGAAAATATTGTTGATTTCTGCGCACCTTGTGCCGACATTTGATCCGACAAGCTATAGTGAAAAATTTCAGTTGGTTAAACAGAATGCCGATGGGTTCTTGTTTGTTTTGAGGAGTGATGCCAATGCAAGCCCTTAAAGTGGCGGTTGTCATACCTTGTTACCGGGTGACTCGTCATATTCTTTCGGTACTCGGTGCAATAGGCCCAGAAGTCAGCAGTATTTACGTTGTCGATGATGCTTGCCCGGATGCCAGTGGTGATTATGTTAGTGAGCATTGTGATGATGCCCGCGTAAGGGTAGTGCGTAATGCCGAAAACAAAGGTGTTGGCGGTGCTGTTATGGAGGGCTACAAAGTGGCCATCGCAGAGGGCGCCGATGTGCTTGTAAAGATTGATGGCGATGGTCAGATGAACCCCGCCCTGATTCCGATGTTTGTGCAGCCTATTGCGAGCGGTGTGGCAGACTATACCAAGGGTAATCGCTTTTTTAACCTGGATAACATTGATGCGATGCCGCGTGTCCGTATTTTTGGGAATGCGGTGCTTTCGTTTATGAATAAGTTGTCATCCGGATACTGGGATATTTTTGACCCAACCAACGGTTATACTGCCATTCATGCGCGTGTTGCCCAATGCTTGCCTCTGGATAAAATCAGTCGTCGCTATTTTTTTGAATCAGATATGCTGTTTCGCCTGAATTTGTTGCGCGCCGTTGTGGTAGATGTCCCTATGGACGCCTGCTATGGGGATGAAGTGAGTCATTTGAGTAATCGCAGGGTTGTTCCTGAGTTTTTGTACAAACACTTGCGCAACGGTATTAAACGTATCTTTTACAACTATTATCTGCGCGATTTATCTCTGGCCTCCATTGAGTTGCCAATCGGAATAGCATTGAGTTTGTTTGGCTGCTGTTATGGCGCCTATCATTGGTTGCAGTCGTTGTTCTATGGAGAGCCAGCGTCAGCAGGTACGGTAATGCTGTCTGCCTTGCCATTGCTGGTAGGCATTCAGTTTGTGCTGGCATTTATTGGTTATGACATAGCCTCAGTGCCTCGCCGCCCCTTGTATTTGCGTTTGCGCAACTGGCTTTAAGGTGAGGCATTAATTCCGCGAGGAGCAAATATGTGGGTTCAGTGGATAGCCGCTTTGTGTGTGCTGGGTATTGTGGTTGGTCAGCTGCTGTTCAAGCTGGGTGCCAATGCCTGGTCGGCAACAGGAAATTTTTTCGCGTTCAAGACCCTCTTGACCTTGGGCGTGGCGATGGCACTTTATGCGGTGACCTCACTGGCCTGGGTGTGGGTGTTGCAAAAGGTAGACTTGGGTAAAGTCTATCCCTTGATGGCCATGGCGTTCGTCTTGGTGCCTTTGGGGAGTCACCTGATCTTTGGTGAGAAGTTTCAGCCCCAGTATTTCCTGGGTGTGGCATTAATTGCTATAGGTATTGTGTTGACGGTAAAGGCCTAAAGCAAAGCGGCCCTCATCGCGGCCCTTGTCTGGAGGGCCGCGATGTCTGCAAAACGAAATTAGTTTTCAGGCAATAACAATAAACCCAATAAACGCCACAATTGCTGCCAATAGCGCGTAGGGAAATTGGGTAATCGCGTGGCTCATCAGATCGCACCCGGAACCCTGGGCTGCCAGCACTGTAGAATCGCTGTAAAAACAGGCTTGGCTACCAAAGGACGCAGCCGACAGCAGTGCGCCTATAACCAAGGGAATATTGGCGTCTACTGCGATGGCGAGTGGCATCACAATCGGAATGGATACCGCAAAAATTCCCCAGGATGATCCCGTTGCGAATGACAAGAGAGCCATGGCCAAAAACACCAGAGCGGGGAGCATGGCCGCCGTCATATAGGGTGCGAGATTTTCAATCACAAAAAGCGGCAGCCCCAATTGGTCGCACACATCTTTAAAAATAAAGGCCGCGATCACTGTGCAGATGGCGGGCAACATGGATTTAAACCCGTGCATCATCTGATCCATCATTTCATTAAATGCCATGAGTTTTTGCGCCATGTACATCGGCATGGTGACGGCGAAAGTCAGCAATAAGGCTGGCCAGATATCCGTGTCGAACCAAATAGTAAATCCCACCAGCATCGCCAGGGGCAGCAAAAAGTTGTGCAGCTTGCCGTGTTTGCGATCGGCATACTCGAATTCTTCTTCCATTGCCTGACGGGCAAAAGCGTCGGGGGATGAGTCCATATTTTCCTGGGCGGCGTCAATTTGCAGCGCACCACCCTGGGCAATCATCTCGGCTTTTTTCATGGGGCCAAACAACGGAATAACGCCCAGAATAACCAGCGGCACAAAAAGCAGTGCAAGCCAGGCGTAGAACATGTAAGGAATGGCCGAGATATAGGTTTTAATGCCGTTGGGGTCAGTCTCAGGCGCAACACCATTGGCCACCAGCAGGCCACCAAAAAACACCGCCCAGGTAGATAGGGGCACAATAACGCACATGGGCGCGGCGGTTGAGTCCACCACATAGGCCAGCATCTGGCGGGACACTTTGTACTTGTCGGTAATACGCTTCATCGTTTCGCCGACTGCCAGGGCATTCAGGTAGTCATCCACAAAAATCAGCAGGCCGAGGAAGTAGGTCATAAAGAGTGAGGGCTTGCGACCCTTGGCAACCTGTTGCGCCATACGACCAAAGGCAAAAGCCCCGCCGGTGTGCACCAAAAGCGCAATCAATGCACCAAATCCGCCACACACCAAAATCAACCAGCCGATGGTTTCATCCTGCATAACACGCAAGCTGGTCTCGGCAAAATTATCCAGAGTGCCAGTTGTTGAAAGCATCAGCATGCCGGACAGGGCGCCGAGCACCAGCGCCAAAATTGGGCGCTTGAGCCAAACGGCAAACACAATCACAACCGCGGGTGGAATAAGGCTGAGGGCGCTGGGGCTTTGAGCGGCTGTTTGAGCGGCGGTGGCAAGGGCTTCGACGGCCTCGGCGGGTAGGCTGCTTTCTGAGGACATAGACGTTTCTCTTATTCACTCCGGCGCGCCGGAACAGGTTAGTAGAACCGCAGAGCGGAAAGATTATTGTTGATCAGCCACTCCCTGCGTGATCCTGATCGCCGACGAAGACTTCCTCCCGGCTGCGATTGTCCTGCAAAAAACGTGCGCCGCAGATCATAGCAAAATCCCGGTGTTGCACAATACACCGCGAAGGGGAGGAGAGCGTGAATGAGGGGCTTTGACTCAGCGAAGCCTAGCGCAGGCAACGCGCGAGTGAATCGCGCCAGTGAGGAATGTCCAGAGCAAAGTGTTCGCGAATTTTTTCCGTGTTCAACAAGCTGAATGCGGGACGCTTGGCGGCGGTGGGATATTCATGGGTGGCAATAGGTTCCACCTGGCAATCGATGTGGGATTCTTCGAATACGGCTTTGGCAAGCTCGTACCAGCTGGCTTGTCCAAGGTTGCTGTAGTGAAAAATCTCACCTTGCAATTCAGGCAGGTCGGGGTGGCGCGCAATATGAATCAACGCGGCGGCCAGGTCGCGCGCATAGGTGGGGCTGCCAACTTGATCGCTGACCACGCGCAGTTTGTCGCGCTCCTGCCCCAGGCGCAGCATGGTTTTCACAAAGTTGTTGCCATAGCGGGAGTAAACCCAGCTGGTGCGCACTATGGCGCCGCGCACGCCCGAGGCAATCACCGCCTGTTCGCCGCGCCATTTGCTGTGACCGTAAACACTCTGGGGGAAGCAGGTGTCCGTTTCTTGGTAGGGCTGATTTTGTTGGCCGTCAAAGACATAGTCGGTGGAGATGTGCAGCAGGCAAGAGTCCTGTGCCGCAAGCAGTTGCGCCAGCTCCGCTACCGCCAGATGGTTCACCAGCTCCGCCAGTTTGGGTTCGCTTTCGGCTTTATCGACTGCCGTGTAGGCGGCAGCGTTGATCACCAGGTCAAACGCGCGGGTTGCGAAAAAATCCACCAGGCTTTCCGGTTGGGAAAAATCCAGCTCCTCGCGCCCAACAAAAGTCCAATTGGCCTCCGGCCAGGAGCTGGCGAGGTATTGCAATTCCTGGCCCAACTGGCCAGTCGCTCCTGTTACCAAAACCTCTGGCCTTCTAGACAATCGTTGCATCGCTTAAAGCTCCTGATGCGGCAAAGGATCGGCAGCGCGGGTCAACAAGTATTGGCCGTACTGGTTTTTGCGCAGCGGTTGCGCCAGTGCGATCAGTTGTTCGCGGCTGATATAACCCTGCTCGTAAGCAATTTCTTCAATGCAGGCGATTTTTAAGCCCTGGCGCTTTTCGATGGTTTCGATAAAGGCCGCCGCTTCCAGCAGGCTTTCGTGGGTGCCTGTGTCCAGCCAGGCGTAACCGCGCCCCATAACTTCGACTTTGAGTCGGGCTTCATCCAGGTACATTTGATTGAGACTGGTAATTTCCAGTTCACCGCGCGCTGAGGGTTTTACCTCGCGCGCTTTTTGCACCACATCATTGGGATAAAAATACAAACCGGTTACTGCATAGTGAGACTTGGGTTTGACCGGCTTTTCTTCAATCGACATCGCCTGACCCTGCGCATTGAAATCCACCACGCCGTAGCGTTCCGGGTCTTTGACGTGATAACCGAAAACCGTTGCCTGATTGTTGGCCGCGTTGGCGACAGCAGCGCGCAGCATTTCGGTGAGGTGGTGGCCGTGATAAATGTTGTCGCCCAGCACCAGGCACACAGGATCACTGCCAATAAATTGTTCACCCAAAATAAACGCCTGCGCCAGGCCGTCGGGTGAGGGTTGAATCACATACTCAAAATTCAGGCCCAGGCTTTTACCGTCGCCCAGTAGCCGCTGAAAATTGGCCTGATCCTCGGGGGTGGTGATAATCAGAATGTCGCGAATACCTGCCAGCATCAGTACTGATAGCGGGTAGTAAATCATCGGCTTGTCGTACACCGGTAACAGCTGCTTGGAAACCCCTTGGGTGATGGGGTAAAGACGGGTGCCGCTGCCGCCCGCGAGGATGATGCCTTTCATGGATGTGCCTCAGTAGCGGTTGATGTTTGGCCCAGGCGTTCCAACTGGTAGGCGCCGCTGAGCACGCGCTGCCACCACTGTGGATTGTTGAGATACCAGCTCACCGTTTTGCGCAAACCGCTGGTGAAAGTTTCTTCAGGTTGCCAGCCCAGTTCGCGACCGATCTTGCTGCTGTCGATCGCATAGCGCCGGTCGTGGCCTGGGCGATCCGTGACGTGGGAAATTAAATCGGCGTAGCGCTCCACACCCACAGGTTTGCGCTCCGGCGCCAGTTCTTCCAGAAGTTCGCAAATGGCGTGAACCACCTGGATATTGCGCTGCTCGTTATGGCCGCCAATGTTGTAGGTTTCGCCCACCGCGCCGCGAGTGATGACTGTATAGAGCGCGCGCGCATGGTCATCCACATAGAGCCAATCGCGCACCTGTAAACCACTGCCATACACCGGCAGAAGTTTGCCTTGCAGGGCGTTGAGGATCATGTGCGGAATAAATTTTTCCGGAAAGTGGTAAGGGCCGTAGTTGTTGGAACAATTGGTTACCAACACCGGCAGGCCATAGGTGCGCTGCCAGGCACGCACCAGGTGATCCGAGCTGGCTTTGCTTGCCGAGTAAGGCGAGCTGGGTGCGTAGGGAGTGGTTTCGGTAAACAGTGAGCTGTCGTCCTCCAAATCGCCGTACACCTCATCGGTAGAAATGTGGTGAAAGCGAAAACGCGCCTTGCGTGATTCGTCGAGTTGGTCGAAGTAGGCGCGGCTCGCTTCCAGCAGGGTGTAGGTGCCGAGGATATTGGTGTGCATAAAATCCGCCGGGCTATCGATGGATCTGTCGACATGGCTCTCGGCGGCCAGGTGCATCACCGCGTCCGGCTGGTGGCGGGCAAAAATCCTGTCCAGCGCAGTGCGATCACCAATGTCTGCCTGCTCGAAGGCGTAGCGTGGGCTGTCTGCTACCTGGGCAAGGGATTCCAAATTGCCCGCGTAAGTGAGTTTGTCGAGATTAACGACGCTGTCCTGGGTGGACTCAATAAGGTGGCGCACAAGGGCCGAACCAATAAAACCGGCTCCGCCGGTAACCAGAATTTTCATAGGGAGATGCTTTGCCGCAACATGAAGAGGCGCGCATTTTCCTACATTTGGCGGGTGCTGTCAGCGAACCAGAGGCGGGACTTTGTAATTAGATGTAGGCACTGGGGTAATTAGATGTAGGCGCAGGGGTAATTAGATGCAGGCGCTAGCCAGCGCCTGGTGGAGAGCCCGGCTCCAGGGAGCCGGGTAAGAGGACGAATGACCGATAAAGCCCTGATTTATTTGAGAGGCTCCACCCGCAAAATCTTGCCGTTGCTTTCGTCAGTGACCAGATAAATAAACCCATCCGGCCCCTGCACCACGTGGCGCAGTCTCTGCCCTACTTCTTTGGCCAGCAGCCGCTCCTCGTTGATGACCTTGTCGCCTTCAAATTCCAGGCGTACCAAGGTGCTGGAGCGGAGGCTGGCGATCAGCATATTGCCTTTCCATTGCGGGAATTTATCACCGGTGTAGAACATCAGCCCGGCGGTAGCGAGGGAGGGCACCCATTTGTGTACTGGCTGCTCCATGCCTTCCTTGTGGGTGCCTATGCTGCTACCGATCTTGCCGCCGCCGTAGTTCTCACCGTAAGTAATGATGGGCCAGCCGTAGTTCTTACCTGCCACATCCAGGTTGATTTCATCGCCGCCCTGGGGGCCGTGCTCGCCGGTCCAGAGTTGCAGGGTTTGGGGGTGCAGGGCGGCACCTTGCACATTGCGATGGCCAATGGACCAGATTTCCGGCAGGGCGCCGGGGGTGTTCAGGTAGGGATTATCTTCGGGCACGCTACCGTCGGGTTTAATGCGCACCACCTTGCCGTGGTGGTTGTCCAGAGTCTGGGCGTCATCCATGCGGCCATAGCGGTCGCCGAGGGTGACAAAGAGGGTGCCATCCGGGTGAAACACCAAGCGTGAACCAAAGTGGGCATTGCTCTCCACGCGCGGTTGCTGGGCAAAAATGCGGGTGACATTTTCCAGCTTGTTGCCCTTGAGTTCAGCGTGGGCTACGGCAGTGGAGTTGGCCTTACCCTCCGGCTCCGAGTAGCTGAAATAGATGCGCTGGCTGGTGGCAAAATCCGGTGCCAGCACCACGTCCAGCAAACCGCCCTGGCCACGGGACATCACCTCGGGCACACCATCCAGCGCCGGGCCTTTTTCGCCATTGGGAGAGACGATACGCATGCTGCCAGGTTTTTCGGTAACCAACATGCGACCATCGGGCAGAAAGGCCAGGCCCCAGGGGTTGCTCAACCCTTCGGTGATGGTGGTGACTTTTAACGGGACAGAGGCGCTTTTGATCTCGATACTTTTAGCCAGGGCGCCAGTGGCGCAGAGACTTAGGCCCAAGAGGCCAAGACCCAGACATTGTTGAAGCTTGCTCGCGCTAACCAGGGACATGAGGTTCTCCGTAGTGGGAAAAAACGGCCCTCAGGTTAGCAATGGCCCCCGAGCCCGGCAATCTGCCGCGCCTTAAGGTTTGTAAAGGGGGCTCTAGGTCTCGCTGGCGATCAGCTCCAGTACTTCGGCCTGTTGCTGCGCGTCCTGATGCTCGGCGTAGTGGCTGGCCATCATGTTGAGGTAATGCTTGAGGCTTTTGTTGTCGTTGACTTCAAAGGGTTCCTGGGTAGTGGTCAACTGGCGGATGCGGTCGAGGCGAAACACCCGGTAGTCGCCGCGCAGCTGGCACCAGGCCACCAGCGTCCACACCTTGCCCCAAAAAATCAGGCCCAGAGGTTCTATCTGACGGGAGGAATACTGATCGTCGGCGCGCACATAATCGATGATCACTTGGCGCTTAAGGCGGATGGCTTCGCGGATGGTCTGGCTGTGGGCGGTGTAGATTTTTTGGTAGTCGTCAAAAGTGGGGACTAGCAAAGGCAGGTTTTCATCACTGTGGCGTAGATGGTCGGGGAGTACGGCGAGGATTTTCTGGATGGCGTTTTTGGCGCTGCGCACCATTTCCTCATCGCCCCAGCCGCTGACCATCCGCGCCCCCAGCAGCAGGGCTTCAACCTCCTGTCGGTCGAACATCAATGGGGGTAGCTGGAAGTGACGCTGCAAGCGATAACCCACACCGGCCTCTCCCTCTACCGGCACGCCCGAGAGACTGAGTGCCTGAATGTCCCGGTAAATGGTGCGCTCGGAAACCGAGAGATGCTCGCTCATCTGCCGCGCCGTCATGGCGGTGCGGCGGTTGCGCAGCAGATTCAGCAGTTGAAAGAGACGTTCGGCGCGATGCATGCTGGAGCTTCCCTGAGCTGGGCGTGGATGCCGGGACAGTCGGCGACCATACACCCGCACCCTGACAGTAGATGTCAGGAGAATAACAATCAATTCGCTTCTCAAACAGGCGCTTGCACACAAAAATTGCAGGGCCGGGGCTGCCCCTCTGTGCTAGTGTTAGGAAACTTGGACGGGCGGCGGCCCGCCCACACGAATAAGCCAGACAGGAATCGCCATGCAGACGTTTTACCCCGAGATTAAACCCTACCAGCGTCACCAAATCGCCGTTGAGCCACCCCATGAGTTGTATGTTGATGAATCGGGCAATCCTGAGGGTATCCCGGTGTTGTTTGTTCACGGGGGGCCGGGTGCTGGCTGCGGCAAGTACGACCGCCGCTATTTTGATCCGGAAGTCTATCGCATCATTCTGTTCGATCAGCGCGGCGCGGGGCGCTCCAAACCCCACGCCTCCCTCGAAAACAACACCACTGCCAAGCTCGTCGAGGATATGGAGGTCATTCGCCAGACTCTGGGTATCGATAAATGGGTGTTGTTTGGCGGTTCCTGGGGGTCGACCCTCAGCCTGGTGTACGCCCAAACCCACCCTGAGCGGGTGTTGGGCCTGATTCTGCGCGGCATTTTTTTATGCCGCCCCCAGGATTTGCACTGGTTCTACCAGGACGGCGCCAGCCACGTATTCCCCGATTATTGGGAGGATTTTGTACACCCGATTCCGGAAGAGGGGCGGGGCGATATGATCGGCGCCTATTACCGCTACCTTACCGGCGATAACGAAATTCAGCAGATGGCCACCGCCAAAGCCTGGTCGCTGTGGGAAGGACGCTGCTCTACTCTAAAACCCAGTCAGGAGGTGGTGGACTCCTTCAGCGATCCCCACCGCGCGCTGTCACTGGCGCGTATCGAAGCCCATTACTTCGTCAATAACACCTTTTTGGAAGACAACCAGATACTCAATAACGCCGGGCGGTTGGAGGGTATCCCAGGTGTGATAGTTCACGGTCGCTACGACATGGTGTGCCCGGTGGACAACGCCTTTGCGCTTAAAGAGCACTGGCCGGATGCGGAGTTACAGATTATTCGCGAGGCAGGTCACTCTGCCCGTGAGCCGGGCACCGTGGATGCGCTGATCCGCGCAACCGATGCCCTGGCCAAGAAACTGCGCAATGATCCGGAGTATTCGGCTTAAGCTGAGACGCTTCTGAATCCATGCTAAAAAATGGCTCCTGCGGGGGCCTTTTTTATGGACAAAAAAAACCAGCCTTGCGGCTGGTTAAGCGAGCCCATCATTAAAATGGTGAGTCATTCCGTGACTGGGAAGTTTGTCGAGCTAAAGGGGTGCGCCCTTGGCAGATCTTCCGTTTGTTTTTTCTCGGTCTCGCTTTTTACCTGTGCCAGGCTGATCAGGGCCGCCAGGGCTAAAATCAGTGGCACCAGTTTCCATTTGGAAAATTTCATCGGGATAAGCGTGTTTCCGTCAGCGCTGTTATGGATTCGCACTTTGCGGCGAGGCGCCAATGTCGCTTTATTTGGTCGATCCGTCGTTTTAGTTTCGGTAAAGCGCGAATTTGAACCCTAAAGTGTGATGCGTTTCACATAATGGCTGGGGTATTCCGGGGTGGCGTGGCTCGGCATGGAGTACCTCGTTGGGTAAATTCACGCCCTTCGTGATCTTCAGCGGTGATATTATTCCGCCGCACTTTCTGCCTTTTGGGGCAGGGGTGACCAACAGGCGCTCTCCAGCAGTCAGACACACCACCAAGGCGAATAATTAAGGTGCATCCATGGAGTCTGTGATTTTTAATACCCACGACGTCATTCTGTTAATGACGGCTTACCAGTGCGTGCTCTTCGCCATACTGCTGTTTACCCGGCGCGAGCGCCGCCTGACCAATATCCTCCTGGCACTCTTCCTGATCCAGCACGCCGCCATCCCAATGGACATTCTTATTCAGTTCGGCGCCGAGTTTCGCTTTATTGCGCTGGAGTGGTCGCCCAACCTTTTTTATGTGTTCGGTTTTGGCTACTGGCTGGAGGGGCCGCTGCTGCTCTGGTACACCCGTTCCCTGGTGTACAAAAACTACCGGCTAACCCGGCGCGACCTCTGGTATCTGCTGCCTTTTGCCTGTTTCCTGGCCTATCAAATCCTCTTTTACTACGGCCTGGACTTTGATCAGAAAAAGACCATGCAGCAGAACTACGATCTGTTTGTGGCCCCGGCGTACATGAATTACGTCACCATCTTTCGCGACCTTTTCCGTTTTGCCCTGGGGGTTATGTGCCTGGTGGAACTGCGCCGCTATAGCAAGCACTTGCAGCGCAACTACTCGGATATCGAAAAACTGGAACTCAACTGGTTGCGGTTGTTGGTGATCGGCTTTCTGGCGATTCGCGGTTGGTCGGTGCTGGTGGTCTTTTTGGTGATGCTGGCGGTGGTCTTCGGCATAGAAACCAATTTTGAACTGATGGGCCTGACTGGCAACTACACCACCTTTGTACTGATCAGCCTGTTAATTTTTTACAGCCTGGGGCATGCGCACTTGGCGGAGGGATTGGAGGCGCGCTCCGGTGAGGCAGAGGCGAAACCCGATGAAACAGCCAAAGAAAAATTCAAACCCGAACAGATTCAGGCCCTTACCCTGCTGATGGAAAACGAAAAGCCTTACTTGCAACCGGCGCTCACCTTGGAAAAACTGGCGTCCCAGTTGCAAATGCCCACGCGCAGCTTGTCGAACATGATCAATCGGCAGTTCTCGTGCAACTTCTTTGAATTTATTAACGCCTACCGCATCGATGAGGCAAAACGCCTGCTGTCAGAGCCAGGTTCGGTACAAAAAAATATGCTCGACATCATGTACGAGGTGGGCTTTAACAGCAAAGCCACCTTTAATACCCTGTTTAAAAAGAAGCTGGGCATGACCCCAAGCGAATACCGCAAGCTGGCGAATGCAGAGGCGGTGAGCTGATGCTGGGTTTGATTCAGCGCGTCAAACGCGCCTCGGTGGAGGTAAATAGTGAGTTGGTCGGCGCTATAGACCAGGGCATATTGTTACTGCTGGGCGTGGAGAAAAACGATAGCCAGGCAAGCGCCGACAAGTTGCTGGATAAACTGCTCGCCTACCGCATTTTTGCCGATGACCAGGGCAAGATGAACTGCAATGTGCAGCAAGTGGGCGGTGGGATTTTGGTGGTGTCGCAGTTCACCCTGGCCGCGGATACGCGCAAAGGCTTGCGGCCCAGTTTTTCTTCGGCGGCGCCACCAGCATTGGCCGAAGCGCTCTATGATTATTTTGTTGGCCAACTCAAAGCGCGTCACTCACCCGTTGCTACGGGTATTTTTGCAGCAGATATGCAGGTGAGCTTGGTGAATGACGGGCCGGTGACATTTATGCTCAAGGCCGAGGCTTAACTCGGCCTCTGCATTTTCCAGGCAACTAAAGTTTGCGCCCCAGCTTTTTCTCCGCAATCCGGCGTTCCCATTCCGGCTTTAAAAAGCTGATGACTTCAAACGCAATCAGGCCTTGAAAAATCAGCGCTAAACCCAGCGCGCCAAAAACAATGTAAACCACGGCGTTGTCGTACATCACCGTAAAGAAAACGGCGGCTAATACCAGGTAGGTAAACAGGAATTCGTAAAACTCCTTGATGCGTTTGGCGTAGAGCAAAGCCGCCTGTTCATCGGCTTGCAGTTGCGCATCCTTGGATTCGGTCAGGTTGGTCATGGGCGTGTCCTCAGGTTGAAGGGATGACAAATCAACCTCAAACACAGCCGCCAGTGCTTTGCGGGTTTCCAGACTCGGTGGATGGCCTTTTTCAATCCGCTGGATGGTTCGGGTGGTCACGTCCACCATCTCGGCAAGTTGGCTTTGGGTCCAACCGCGCTTGAGTCGCAATTTTCGTATCAGCATCTGGGCACCTGTGTGTTGAGGTGGAGTCATGGTGGCAGCCTGAGGTGGTTTTGCCGACGAAACCAAGGCGACATTTGCCTGAAATCAGGGTGACATAGCTGTAAAAACAAAGGCTTAGGCGCATAAATAAGTAGCGGGATTGCCCCGTTCATCGGTGCTAATCTAGTGCAATCCGCGCGCCGGGTCGAGGTGCGGGTTGGTTTTGTAAAACATTCACACACAAACAGGTGACCAAAAATGGATTGGAAAGGCAGGCGTCGCAGCGACAATGTAGAAGATCGTCGGCATATGTCCGCATCCCGGGCCGGCGGCGCGCCAGCTCTGGGATTGATCCTGCGATTTTTGCCCTTTTTACTCAAAACCAAGGCGGGTCGAATCCTGTTGCTGGTGGGTGCGGTGGGCTACGCGGGTATGCACTTTATGGGGGTGGATGTATTGAATCTGTCTGGCCCTGGGCAGGTATCCTCATCCAGCGCACCGCTGAGCGAAAAAGATAAAGAAATGGGTGAGTTTGTGTCGGTGGTGCTGGCCAACACCGAGGATATCTGGACGCCTTTGTTTCAGCAGATGGGCCGCACCTACGAAAAACCGGTGTTGGTCCTGTTTCGCAACAGCGTCAATTCCGCCTGCGGTTACGCGCAAGCGGCCATGGGGCCTTTTTATTGCCCCGGCGACAACAAGCTCTACATTGATTTGTCATTTTATGAAGACATGAAAAATAAATTGGGCGCGCCGGGCGACTTTGCCCAGGCCTATGTGATTGCGCACGAAGTGGGGCATCACGTGCAAAACCTCTTGGGAGTGCTTCAACGCACACGCCAGGCGCAAGCGGGCCTGAGTCAAGCCGAGGCCAATCGCTTGTCGGTTAAACAGGAGCTGCAAGCCGATTGTTTTGCGGGGCTTTGGGGCCACTATGCGGATAAGGATTTTCGCCTGCTGGAAGATGGCGATATTGAAGAAGCGCTAAACGCGGCAGCGGCGATTGGCGATGACAAATTGCAGCAGCAATCGCAAGGCACGGTGCGCCCGGAATCCTTTACCCATGGCACTTCCAAGCAGCGAATGGAATGGTTCAAGCGGGGGCTGCAAACGGGTTCAGTGGCGGCCTGCGATAC
>CBFGWO010000081.1:0-14825 GCA_965652595.1 uncultured Cellvibrio sp.
TCGGTCGGCCTCTATCAAGAGGCACCTGGGATTTATCTTGTCGGCGGCGGGGATGCCAGCCCGATGGAAAGCCGTTATGGACTTTACGATGGACTCGTCGCCGCAGAAATGGAAGATGAGCCAACGCTGATTGTGATTCCAGAAGCCGTCAAGCTAACCAGCGCCGAGTATCAAACCCTGATGCAGGCCGCTTTGGAGCAATGCCACAAGCTGCAAGATCGTATGGTGATCATCGACGTTTACGACGGCGATAAAAGCCTAACGGACGCAGAATTGCAAACTAACCGCGAGCTGTGGGGTGACAACTATTTAAGCTACGGCGCCGCCTACTATCCGTTTATCAAAACAACTCTCCATCATCCAGTCGCGGCAGATGAATACCTGGTTTTACCGCCCTCCTCCGCTGTGGCTGGCGTCTATGCCGCCAGCGACAGAAATCATGGTGTGTGGAAGGCGCCCGCCAATGTCAGCCTCGCCAGTGTTATTGAACCGCGAGTAACCATTGACAAGGCTGCGCAGGCGAGACTCAACATCGACCCCACCACGGGGAAATCCATTAACGCCATACGCGCATTTGCTGGCAAAGGAACGCTGATTTGGGGCGCGCGCACCCTGGCAGGCAATGATAATGAATGGCGCTATGTGTCGGTGCGGCGTTTTAGCAACTTGCTGGAAGAGTCCATTAAAAAATCTTCTCAGTGGGTGGTATTCGAGCCCAATGAAGCGGCTACATGGGTGAGGTTGCGCGGCATGGTTGAAAACTATCTGGTGCAAAAGTGGCGCGAAGGCGCGCTCATGGGCACCAGCATTCAGCAAGCCTTTTTTGTACGCTGCGGGCTGGGCGCGACCATGACCGCACAAGATATCCTGGAAGGCCGCATTAACCTTGAGATGGGCGTCGCCCTGCTGCGCCCTGCTGAATTCCGCCTTATAAGGATCTCTTACAAGCTGCAAACTGCCATCATCTAGCAGGCTGCTGACGTTTTCGAGGCAGCCGATGCAAGGCAAAAATGGCCGAAAGACAATCACAAATCCTTGACCTTCCCATGATGGTAAGCCTTAGCCTGGCTTTACTAACCCGCCATCAGGAGAAGATCATGCAGTTATTTCATGTAAAGACTATGACTTGCCAAGGTTGTGCAGCCGCCGTTACACGCGCTTTACGCGCGGTTGATAGCACTGCATTAATACAAACTTTCCCATCGACCCGCTTGGTAAAGATTCAATCTGATTTGGATCAGCCACGGTTAATCCAGGCCTTTGCTGATGCAGGTTACCCAGCCGAACCCTATACCGGCGATCAGCGAGGTGAATCATGAGCAGTGAATTCCAAGAACTGGATCTGCAGATAGAAGGCATGACCTGTGCCTCCTGTGTTGCCCATGTTGAGCGCGCGCTGGGTAAAGTGAGTGGAGTATCCAACGTTAGCGTCAACCTCACTACAGAGCGGGCTCACTTGACCTTGGCTGAAGCTGTACCCCTGGAAACGCTGGTAAAGCAAGTTGAACAGGCCGGATATGGCGCAAAGCTAGCCTCAGCAAACGACAACCAGGAAACCGCCGAGCGCCGCGAACAGGAGTTGGTGCAATTGAGTTATCAATTCCGCCTCGCACTAACCCTCACCCTGCCCGTTTTTGTGATGGAAATGGGTAGCCACCTGATTCCCGCCCTGCATCATTGGTTGATGGCAAACCTTGGGCAGTGGAACTGGATTATCCAAGCCATTTTGACCAGCATGGTGATGTTTGGCCCCGGCCGCGTGTTTTACCTCAAAGGCCTACCCGCACTGCTGCGTCTGGCGCCGGATATGAATTCACTGGTGGCAATTGGCAGTCTTGCGGCGTGGAGTTATTCACTGGTTGCTACCTTCTTACCCAGCGCCCTGCCCGCCGGCACCTTAAATGTGTATTTTGAGGCCGCGGCGGTGATAGTCACCCTGATCCTCCTGGGCCGTTTGCTGGAGGCGCGCGCCCGTGGCCGCACTAGCGATGCCATCGCCCGGTTGGTAAAACTTCAGCCGCATACAGCAACAAGGCTCACCAATGGCCAACAGGAAAGGGTTGAGATAGACCAGATTGAACCCGGCGATGTTCTATTGGTTAAGCCCGGTGAACGTATCCCTCTGGATGGCACACTCACCCAAGGCGGCTCTTTTATCGACGAATCCATGATGACCGGCGAACCCATGCCAGTGAGCAAAACCCTTGGCGATGAGGTCATCGGTGGGACCCTTAATGCCACTGGCGCCTTTGAATACCGCGTCACCAAAACCGGTGGCGATACTATGCTCGCGCAAATTATCCAATTGGTGGAAGCTGCTCAGGGTTCAAAACTACCGATACAGGCATTGGTGGATCAAATCACCCGCTGGTTTGTGCCGGCAGTAATGTTGGTCGCGCTGCTCACCTTTGTTGTTTGGATGATGTTTGGTCCCCAACCCGCCCTTGCGTTTGCCTTGGTGAACGCTGTTGCCGTGCTGATTATTGCCTGCCCTTGTGCCATGGGCTTGGCAACACCTACCTCGATTATGGTGGGCACCGGTCGCGCTGCCAGCCTGGGCTTGTTATTCAGGCGCGGCGACGCTTTGCAGAGCTTGGCCGAGGTCAACACCATCGCCTTTGATAAAACTGGAACCCTTACCCTGGGGCAACCACAACTCACCGATTTTATTGTTACGCCTGCTATGAGCGCTGGGGTAAATGTGGGTGATGCTGCAAAGCGCGATTTGCTAGCGCTGGCCGCTGCCGCCGAAAAACACTCGGAGCACCCCATCGCCCGCGCTTTAATTGAGGCCGCCGCGCGCGAAAACATAGCGCTCGGGCAGTTGGAGTCCTTTGAAGCCATTCCCGGTTACGGATTAACCGCACAGGTTTCCGGCGTGCAATTACACATAGGTGCTGATCGTTTATTTACCAAGTTGGGAATAGACTTGAGTGCTTTTTCGGCGGCCGCACAACAGCTCGCAGAACAGGGTAAAACGCCCATTTATATTGCGCGCAACCACCAGGCAGCCGCTGTGATGGCGCTGGCCGACACCATTAAACCCGGCACAGAAAAAGCGCTAGCGGCTTTGCACCAGCTCGGCTTTAAAATCGCGATGATTACCGGCGATAATCGCCGCACTGCCGAGGTGATTGCCAAGCAACTACACATAGATGTTGTCATTGCCGAAGTATTGCCCGAGCAAAAAGTCGCTGCGGTTAAACAGCTGCGCAAAGATCACGGCGCTATCGCTTATGTCGGCGACGGCATTAACGATGCCCCTGCCCTTGCTGAGGCGGATTTAGGTTTGGCGATTGGTACAGGCACTGATATCGCCATTGAAAGTGCTGACTTGATTTTGGTGAGTGGTGATATTCAAGGCGTGCCCAAAAGTATTGCCCTCGCGCGCGCGACTATGCGCAACATCAAACAAAATTTATTTTGGGCCTTTGCGTATAACGTAGCCTTAATTCCACTCGCAGCAGGTATTGCCTACCCCTCATTTGAAATGCTGTTATCACCCATGTTAGCTGCGGGTGCGATGGCCTTATCCAGCGTGTTTGTAGTAACTAACGCCCTGCGTTTGCGCAATTGGCAATCGCCTTTTTAAGCCATAAGGAGCAAATGTAATGCGCCAATTTAATGCTTCAGCACTGGAACTGGCAGATGCCCAGGCCAAGGGGTTACACACCATTGGCGACGCCGCAAAACTGACCGGCGTGAGTGCAAAAATGATTCGTCATTACGAGACACTGGGGTTAATTAGCCCAACAGATCGCACTCAAGCTAATTATCGCGTGTATCAAACCCGCGACATTCACTTACTGCGTTTTATAAAAAGTGCGCGCGACTTGGGTTTCTCCATGAAGCAAATCGCACAACTGGCAAGCCTATGGCAAAACGAGCAGCGCAGTAGTGCGGAAGTAAAAAAGTTAGCACTTGAACATATTCAGGAAATGGATGAGCGCATTGAGGCTTTGCAAAATATGCGTAAAGCTTTGAATAATTTAGCCACCCGCTGTCACGGCGACGACCGTCCGGACTGCCCTATTCTGGAAGGAATTGCCTGTTGCAAAACCCAAGGGAGCAAAGCATGAAAATAACCAGAAAAAACGCAGCGCTATTGTTAGTCGTGAGCACCAGCCTGCTGCTGGGTGCCTGCAGTAGCACTGCGCCGAAAAATTCGATGGCGCCGATACAGAAAGCCGTGCATGAAAATTTTCCACAGGTAACACTGGATGAAAATTATACAAACAAACCTGCGGTAACAACGCCTGTGAATTCTTCATCCACACTGCAATTACCGGATGCATTGAAACTACTATTTTCCCACTCACCCGAGGTGCGAATTGAACTGGCAAAACTGGGTGTGGCAGACGCGCAACAATTACAAGCCAAACTCATTAGCAACCCGCACATTGCCATTGGTGCACTGCGCCCGGAAGGTGGCGGGCGCTGGAAATTAGAAACCGGCCTTAGCCAACCGCTGTTGGAATTATTTACCCGCCCACTGCGCCGCACTATGGCCGAACAAAATCTGCTGCGCACTCAATTACAGTTGCAGGCTGCATTGCAGGGTTTAATAATTAAAACGCAGAACAACTACTACAACGCCGTTGCCGCTGCGCAACATCTGCAAGTGCAAACGCAAGTGCTGCAAGCGAGCCAAGCACAACAAGCACTGGCGCTGAGCTTATATCGCGCGGGCAACATGGCGGAAAATCAATTCCTGTATTACGACAATGAACTGCGACATCAGCAACAGGCATGGAACGAACGCAAGCTGGAGGCAGAACAACAACGCATTCAACTCTTGTCGCAGCTAGGGTTAGCCAGCACCAGTGAGCTGAGATTACCCCAGCGTTTGCCCATGTTAAAAGAAGAAGAGTTGGACAAAAGCCAATTAATCGCACAAGCACAACAACATCGACTGGACGCAAAAATTATTCAACAACAGCTCGCTCTGGCACAGCAGCGAAAAATGCTACTGAAAAAAGAAAAAGGCTGGCGTGATATGAGTTTGGGCATTAACGCCGAGCGCGAACCCAACAGCAGTAACAACTTTGGCGCTGAAATTGAAATAGCGCTCCCCCTGTTTAATCGCAACCAAGGGAAAATTGCCATTCTCGATGCTCAGATCTCTGGCTTGGAAGCCGAACTGCAGCAACAGCAGTTAAAAATGGATAAAGAAATTAGCACAGCGCTACTCGAGTTAGCCACCGCACAGCAACAGCTTGCGTTAATCAATAAAGCCTTACAAGTTGCACAAAAACGGGTTGATCTCGCCCAGCGCGAGGTGAATTTTATGCTCACCAGCCCCTTTGAATTGCTCGCCATAAAAGGCGATGAAATTCAACTAGCCCATGACTACACCCATAGCTTAAAACGCTTCTGGTTGGCACGCAGTCAATTAGAGTTAGCGGTGGGCAAATCGCTCGATGATGCACACGAAACCAATAAGCATGAGCAACATAACGCCAGTGAAAACGAGGAACACCAACATGATTAATCGTCGCGATCTTCTATTGGGTAGTGCGGCAGGCTTGGTTGCGGCAAGTTTACCCCTGCAAGCACAGATGGATCACTCACAGCACCAGCATCATGGGCACATGGATCACGAAGCCAAAGATAAAAAAACTGGCGGCCACAATCACTCTCAACATCAAGCAGCAGCGAGAACTGAACGCCCTAGCACTAAAGACATTCCTGTGGTGAGCACGCAAAAGCCGGCACTGACCGCACAGGGTTATCGCCCCGTTATCACGCCCAACGGTCGCACACTTGGCTATCGTATGAACGAGGGCGTGAAAGAATTTCATTTAATCGCCGAGGAAATTGAACACGAGTTTGCCCCCGGCAGCAAAATTAAAGCCTGGGGTTACAATGGCAGTACACCGGGGCCAACCATTGAAGCGGTAGAAGGTGACCGGGTGCGTATTTATGTCACCAATAAATTACCGGAGCACACCAGTATTCACTGGCACGGTATTTTGTTGCCTTGGGGAATGGACGGTGTGAGTGGCTTAACCCAAGCGCCGATTAAACCCGGCGAAACCTTTGTATACGAATTTACACTGGAGCAACATGGCACTCACATGTATCACCCGCACGCCGATGAAATGGTGCAACTTGCTACCGGCATGATGGGCATGTTTATTATTCACCCCAAAGAAAAAGCCACACCGGAAATAGATCGCGATTACGTGGTGCTTCTACATAATTGGGCAGTTCATCCCGGCACCTATCGCCCCGACCCGAGTGTGATGACGGAATTTAATTTGTGGACCATGAACAGCAAGGTATTTCCCGCGATTGAATCCATGGTGGCGCAAACCGGTGAGCGCATTCGTATTCGCCTGGGCAATTTATCCATGTGGAATCACCCCATTCATTTGCACGGCGTGCAATTTGAAGTGACCGGTTCTGACGGTGGCCGCTGGCCGCAAAACCAATGGCGCAAAGAAGTCACTGAAATTGTCGGTGTAGGCCAAACGCGCGACATTGAATTTATCGGCGTACCCGGAGATTGGGCATTTCATTGCCACATGAGTCACCACACCATGAACGCCATGGGGCATGAGGTACCCAATATGCTCGGCGTGAAACAACCGCAAGCGCAATTAAATAGAGTGCTGCCGGGTTATATGGCTATGGGCGAACACGGCATGGCGGAGCATCAGGAGCACGTAGATATGGGCCATATGCCCGGCCCGGAAAATACTTTACCGATGATGATGGGCGAAGGCTTGTTTGGAAAGCTGGAAATGGGCGGCATGTTTTCCATGATTCGCGTGCGCGATCAATTAGGGGCTAAAGCTGATATGTATTTACCGCCCATCGGAACGCAAGCTCAAAAAGTGGATCAGGTTCCCAGTGGTATTCCTAGTTAACACCCTTACCCCCAGCCGGTCTACAGCGCCACGGAAGCCACACGCGATCAATTCATAAGCCTGGGCAACCACATCCCCATAGTCGCACCAAAAACGCCGAGCGCCAGTACCAACGCGGTAAGCGTTAAGGTGGCGCTCGCTACCCATCGCAGTAGCTGTCCGCTTTGCTCCCTTGCACGCAAATAAAATTCTACGATAAGCACGGGAAGAACAAATACGGCAATGGCTAAAAATGTGAGAAAGGGCCCGCTAAAAGTATTCATATCGAAGCCGGCAGGACGTTGAAAAACCATCAACCACGCCATAAGCCCCACACGAAACAACCAGACCCCGCTCGCCGCCCAAAAAAGCCGCAGCGCCCAACGCCGGTGGTTGGCAATCTGGCGCTTGATTGCATGGCGCAAGGCCATAATCGCACAGACAATAATGATGAAAGCGTTAATCCCGATAGCAATATGCTGCGACAAATCCCCCACCAGCTTTCTGCCTGATACCAGCAGATAAATTCCACCCAGCGCCAGAATAAACGCCCCCAGCATATAAACCCTGCCGCTCCAGCGATGCACTTTGGGCGCTCGCGAGCGAATTTTCGGGATTAACTGCAAGGGGCCAAGGGTACTGAGTAGAAGCGCGAAGAGCAGATGGGATGCCAGCATCAGATTGCCAAGGAAATTACCCGCCTCATAACCATGGGGCAGCTGCCTGTTCCATAGCTCAAACTCTCCAGCAATCGCGGGCAAGAAATAAAAACCCAGGATGTAAAACGCAAATATCCACTGGCCTAAGGCGGTTACCACAAAGCAAGCCCGAGCCGACAGGTTAACTAGGCCGATAGGATTGGCCGCGGCGGCCACCAATTGTTTCATTTGAGACTTCTCCCTTGCAGTTGGTCGATGCGCGCGACCGTTATTGATATTGTGATATGCATAACTATAACACCATATCAACAATAAGCAAGCAGCCGTTTAGCGGCCGGAGGGCGCTAAACGGCTATCGGGAGCTTGTGGCCAAAAAAGGGAGGTGTACGCTAGGTGCGGAGCAAAGAAGCTAGGTGCGCAGCAGAGAAGCCAGATCGTCAACCAAGTCCTCAAGCTTGGTAGCCGAGGCGTAGCGCTTGAGCACCCTGCCCTCGCCATCCACCAGAAACTTGGTGAAATTCCATTTGATGGCTTTGGTGCCGAGCAGGCCGGGGGCGGCTTCTTTTAAACGCTCGAAGAGTGGGTGGGCGTTTTCACCATTGACCTCGATTTTTTTAAACAGCGGAAAAGTCACGCCGTATTTTTGTTCGCAAAAACTGGCAATCTCCGCCTCGCTCCCTGGCTCCTGACCGCCGAATTGATTGCAGGGAAAACCGAGCACCTGCAAGCCCTTGTCCTTGTAGGTTTTCCAGAGCGCCTCCAGCCCCTGGTACTGGGGCGTAAAGCCGCAGGCACTGGCGGTGTTAACAATCAAATAAGCTTTGGCGGGATAGTCGGCAAGACGTGTGATGTGGCCATCGATGGTTTCGCAGGGGATTTGCAGCAGCGGTTGAGTGGCAGATTCTGACATGGTGGACTCCGGATAAATGCGGTAGGGGCGCAAGCCTGTATAACACAAGTCTTACGCCCGGAACCGCTGATTCGATTACCCAAGAACAAAGATTTTACCGACGAACAAAGATTTTACCGACAAGCATTGCCCCAGCGCGCCGCCATGATCAAAAGTAGCAGCAACCACCAGAGGCTCATGGCACCGCCGGATTTTTTCTTGCCGTCGGTTGAGGGCGGCGGCGTTACTGGCGGTTCAGTCTCGGCACCGGGTTGCTGTGTAGACACAAATACCGCCGTCGTGCGTGCGGGCACGCTGAACTGGCCGGTGGCATTATCGAAGTTCGCCTGGGCGAGGCGTGCATCAGTGGATTGCTGTTGCACCGGGTGCAATTCAAAAGCCTTACCCGCGCGGTTGGCGAGCGTGATGCTGCGGCTTTCCAGATCAGCATTAAACAGCACCAGAATCTGTTCGTAGTGCGCATCCAGATTGGCGTTGGTATCGGTCAGGCTCATCACAATCAAACCCGGCACCTGATCTGCACCCGTGTTATGAAAACGCACCACCTCTTGTACCTGTGCCGCAGTTTCCAAACGGAAGAGCTTGGAGGCACGGCGAATGTGCATCATCTCCAACATATGTTCAAGTGCGCGCTCTATCTCCGTGGGGCCAACCGCCAGTGCGGTATCAGCGAGACGTGGTTGAATCACCGACCAGTTTTGTTGGTTTTCCGGCTCAAGCGGTAGGCCGCGCCCCCAGCCGTTTTGCTGATAACTAAAGTCCAGCAAATTAAACCAGTCGCCCGCGTCATAGGTGTTGCGATCCATGGATTTGGAGCGCAGCAGTTCCTGGCCCGCATGCACAAAAGGAATTCCCTGGGCCAGCATCTGCAAACTCGCACCCAGGTTGTGCACCCGCACCCGCTCCGCAGGCGAAGTCGCCAAAGGCAATTTGTATTGGTTGCTATCGAACAGGGTTTCGTTGTCGTGGGCTTCGATGTAGTTGATCGATTCCTGTGGATCGGCGGTATAGCCGGTTTGCTGGCCATCGTAATCCAATTGTGCGGCGGTCAGGCTTTGACCCGTGTGATCAACAAGGGCATAGCTCGCCAAACTGCCAGCCAAACTTGCCCGCAGGTGATCCGTATTGTGCAACAGCGCCAGGCGCTCGGCATCGCTGCCGGTGTTTTCACTGTTAGGATCAAGGTAGAGGCCATTAATAAAACTTTGGCTGCGCACATGATCAATACCTGTATCGAAAGGCCCGCCGCCGCGCACGGCATCGCGAATGCGATTATTAAAGGTGCCTATGCCGGTGCCCGCCATATTGTCGATGGAGGCTTGTTCAAAGCGGGTGTTATTCACCACCTCACCAAAATTCCAGCCCTCCCCGTAAAGATAAATCTTACTGCCATCCACGCCGTCATTGGCAAGGGTGAGCGATTCCATCAATGCTTTTACCTTGAGCATATTCTCCTTACTGTGATGGCCCATTAAATCAAAACGAAAGCCATCCACCTTGTAATCCACCGCCCAGGTGCGCAGCGAATCCAGCATGAGCTTTTCCATCATGCGATGCTCGGTAGCGGTGTTTGCGCAGCAGGTACTGGTTTCGATATCGCCATCGGCATTGAGGCGGTGATAGTAGTTGGGCACGATTTTATCGAGCACGGATTTTTCGCCCTGAAGCGATCCGCTGGTGTGGTTGTAAACCACGTCCATAACCACGCGCAAACCCAGATCACTTAACGCCTGTACCATTTGGCGGAATTCGCGAATACGCGCAACGCCTTCCGGATCTGTGGCATAGCTGCCCTCGGGTAATGTGTAGTGGTGCGGGTCGTAACACCAGTTAAAACCATCCTGATTGCGAATCGCATTCACCGCCGCCTGCTGCTCTGTGCCATCGGGTGCGAATACCGAAAGATCCTGCGTCAGCGTTAATTGACTGGCGCGATTTTCGGGAATGGTGGCGCAATCGAAAGCCGGCAGCAGGTGTACATGGGTCAAGCCTGCATCCACCAGCCTGCGCAGATGATTAACCCCCAGGGAATTTTCTTGCGCGAAGGCCTGAAAGGTGCCGCGCAGATTTTCGTCTAGCGTCACATCGTGAATGCTGAAATCGCGCACATGCAATTCGTAAATCACTATATCTTCCGGCGCATCCAGATCCGGTTTACTCATTGCGCTCCAGCCTAGGGGCAGCAGATCCGCATCGGACAGGTTGACTATTTGGCTGCGCTTGCCATCGGTTGCGGCGCTCACGCTGTAAGGGTCAGTCACCAGATTCTGTTCGCGCTGGCCGGTGTGGCGAACAAATACATCGGCCTCGTAGAGATAAAATTGGCGATTCCAACTGGCGTCTCCGGTAATAGACCAAACGCCGGTGGTTGGATCTTCCACCATGGGCAATACGCTGGCACTGGTGCCTGGCTGACCGTCTGCAAACAAATGCAACTTAACGCTGCGCGCTGTGGGTGCCCACACCCGTAGACTGGGAACACTCTGATCAAAACTCACGCCCAGTTCACCGTCGTAGAAAAAAAGATCGTCGAGCACACCGGAAAACTGCACAGCGGTAGCATCGATCAAATTGCCTTGGGCGTTGATAGCGGACACGACCATCTGGCTCTTCAGAATTTCACGCACTTTGTTCTGGTCGCTGGCCGCTATGCGAAAGGCGGGCAGATTAGCCAGGTGGGGAAAGCGATTTTTGATCGCCTGACTCAAGCCTGAGGGTTCGTAGTTCAGCAAAATCGATTCACCACCGCTGACACCCGAAGGGCCCGAGGTCAAACCGCCATTTTCAGCGTAGTGCAAACGCACATTGGCGGTGGCCAGACTGGACGCGGGCAAGTCCCACGCAAGGGTGCTGGCATCCAGCCAGTGAGCGCGCGCGCGGCTTAAATCACCCGCATTTACCGGCTCACCCACATAGACTTTTTGCGTTGCCGCATCAAAGGTAAAGTGAATACGCTGACCTGCGCTGCTCACGACAAAATCGATATTATTGCCGTTATCGCCATAGCTTTGATCCCAACTGCCATTAAGCGCCACTTTGGCTTGATAGTTCCCCTGCGGGATCGCGGTCGTTGAAAAACGATAGAGGCCGTTACCTTGAGGATCTTGCAACCAACCGCGCAAACAATCGGGTGCCCAATTATTGTCGCAACCCAGCGCTTGCTGAAAATCACCCACAGCCGCTGCTACCAGCGACAACACATCATTAGTCACCCAGTGGCTGGTGTGGCTGTAATAAAAGGTGACATCGCGCGCTTCAGCCAGCGTAAATGCAATATTGGTGCCGCCGGGCATTGCGCCACGGCCATAGTTTTCATCCCAGGAATTGTTAATAGTGGCTTTAAATTCCCAGGTTCCGGCGGGCAAATTAAACGTACCTCGCCAAAGATTGGATACTTCGTCATACACCAGCTGGCTATGCTCGCAATCCGCCTGCCAATTGGCAGAACAGCCCAGCGCCATTTGTAAATCGCCAGCAATGGTCACCTGATCCGGTTGTGGTTCCTGGGGCACACCGGAACCATTGTCGTGCGCCGTATCGCGCACTTCCTGGGTCAAGGCGTTATAGAAAAAGGTGACCGACTTTTCTTCGGCGAGGGTAAAGCTGGCGTTGGCGCTGCTGCGATTGTAGCCGTAGCTTTCATCCCAGTTATTGTTGAGCGCAATTTTGTATTCCCAGCTACCGGCGGGAATGGTAAAAGTTGCCGACCATTCATCGCCATTGGCAACCAGATTGGTCAATGTGCATTGAGGCTGCCAGTTATCAGGGCATCCTAAAAGCGTTTGCATAGTGCCCGCCAGAGTCACTGCCTGCGGTTGGGTGTTTTGCGCAAAGCAATGGGAAGCGGAAAGTACAAATAGCATGATGACGAGCGAGGTCAGGCGTCGCATGATGGTGTGCTCCAGTTGGGGAGATTATTTTTATAGAGCCTGTTTAATGAAGCAGGAAAAAAATCGGCGCAGCCCAGCAGGTGCCAGACCGCGCCCAATCACTAACAGCGAACTCAAGAAAACCTTAAGTACCGGTGAAAGTAGAAGCTCCACAAAACAGGTTGGCTTTAAGGAAAGCCAGTTCATGCTAACCAGCCTCTGACCCAACAACAAGCCAACACCAACCCACTACATACGTATTCAACCAACGCATACGTATGCAACAAATCTATTCCACAGACAAGATCAAACCTTGTGTCGCTAAAAGTTGCAGTGATGCATTCAGCGCATATTCCTTACCAGTTAATACATCTTTTGCACGACTGGCTGAACCGAGCATCTCGGAAAATCGCTCCAGCGCCAAATCGACTGCTTTATCGGAAGGGTTAAGTACCACCATGACCTTTTCATCGTCCAGGTAACGGAAGTAAACATAAACACCCTGCTCGGGAAAAAAGTGCATCAGTTTGCCTTGATGAATAGCGCGCGCACCCTTGCGCCAATTTAACAAGCGGCGCACCCAGGCTTGCGCCTCCGCTGCCTGGGGTGACAGGCCTTGTCCGGTAAAGGCGTTAACTTTGTCACCCGTCCAACCCCCCGGAAAATCGGCACGCACCCGACCGTCATCGCGTTCTGTGGGGCTGGTCATTAAAATTTCTGTGCCGTAATAAAACTGTGGAATGCCGCGCATGGTGGCGGTATAGATCATCGCCAATTGATAGCGGCCATAGTCTTCATCCAACAACGAAAACAAACGCGGCACATCGTGGTTGCCCTCGAAGATCACCAGATTAAAAGGGTCTGCATAGAGATGGTCATGGGCCAGGGTTTCGTAGGTCGTCGTTAAACCGCCATGCCAACTGGTAGTTTGCATTAATCCCTTGAGCAGCGCCTCGCGCAATGGAAAATCCATCATGCTGGGCGCATAGGACTGATAGCCATCGGAATTTTCTTTCCCCGCTTGCCAGTAGGCCACCACCGAAGGACTGGAACTCCACTCCTCACCCACAATGTTCAAGTTGGGATACTCGTGCATCACTCGCTGCGACCAGCGCGTAAGAAAAGCTTTATCCGAATAGCCATAGGTATCCACACGCAAGCCCGACAGGCCCGCGTACTCAATCCACCAGAGTGTGTGCTGAATCAAGTATTCCGCCAGATGAGGATTGCGCTGGTTGAGATCCGGCATGGTTCTCACAAACCAACCATCTGTAAACTTGGCACGATCATAGTCAGATGCATAGGCATCATGCACCGCTGTACGCGCATGATTGGTTTCGCGGTAGGCGTCGGTGGAATTTAACCAATCCTTCGCGGGCATATCCTTCATCCACCAGTGCTCTGAACCTATGTGATTCAGCACAATATCCTGAATCACACCAATATTTTTCGCCTTGGCCTCGGCAACAAATTCACGAAAGTCTTGATTGGAGCCGTAGCGATCATCGATGCGATAAAAATCCGTAATTGCGTAACCGTGATAGGAATACTGCGGCTGATTATTTTCCAGCAGTGGGTTTGGCCATATCTGGGTAAAACCCATAGCCGCAATATAATCCAGATGTTGCCGCATACCGGCGATATCGCCACCGTGGCGTCCACCGGGATAGTCGCGGTTGGGTTTTTCACTCAAACGCGACACTGCATCGTTGCTTTCATCACCATTAGCGAAGCGATCGGGTGTAATTAAATAGATGGCATCCTTTGCACTAAATCCCTGACGCTGTGACGAACCCGGATCGCGCTTTTGCAGCGGATACTTATGGCTTAAGACAGTTTTACCTTGTTTTTGAAACTCCAGAAGCAATTGACCGGGTTTAGCTTTGCGAGAGAGGCTGAGATAGACCACCAGATAGTTGGGGTTGTCGAGCTGCACAATCTGACGAATGCGTACACCCGGATATTTGATACGCGGCTGGAGTTCGCTGATGCGCGGGCCATAGACCAACAATTGCAATTCAGGATGCTGCATGCCCACCCACCAGGATTCCGGCTCAACCCGCTCCACCCGATATTCGTGGGCGCTGGAGAACAGTGATAGCAGTAAACAAACTAGTGCGAGAAATGACTTCATGAACGCTCTCTTTTTTTATGGAATTAGTACTTCGTAAGCGGGAGCCAGCTTCGTTGAGGGGGAGAAGATTTGGAGACACGCCGTGAACCCGGCACCTACGCGCTCCCGGCGCTTCGGCGCACTTCCCACATCCCTGTGGGTCGTCCATGGGGCTCAACGTCCGCCGCAAGCGGGCCTGCCCACAACTTCGTTGTGTGCGTTCCACGGCATGCAAAGCATGCTTTGCAAACATGCCGCTCCACCCCGCGGACGATGGTCTCCAAATCTTCTCCCCCTCACCGAACCCGGCAGTGCCAAATTTCTACATATTCACTTTTTTCAATTTCACAAAGAAGCAATGCCAACTTACCTCCGCGTCCTTTGTTCATGAATAAGGATTTTTAAACCACTAGGACACTGGCA
>CBFGWO010000082.1:0-14634 GCA_965652595.1 uncultured Cellvibrio sp.
CTTCCTGGAATTGCGCGGTTTTAAATTCCGGGCGCGGGTCGCGGCCGGGTTTGTCCAGCTCTTTGAGTATGTCGGTAATGGTGGGCAGGCCGAATTTTTCATCGACATAGTCAGCGGGTTTGAGGCTGCGCAAAAAGCCGGAGTCGCCAATCAGGCCTTTGATGTTGCGCTCGTGCTTGGCGGCGATTTTTTCCACCACCGAGTAGGATTCCGGGTGCACCGCCGAGGCGTCCAGCGGGTTGTCGCCGCTGGCCACGCGTAAAAAGCCCGCCGCCTGTTCAAAGGTTTTGTCGCCAAAGCGCGGTACTTTTTTAAGTGCCGCGCGCGAGGCAAAGGCGCCGTTGGCGTTGCGAAATTCCACAATGTTATTGGCGAGGGTGGTGTTCAAGCCGGATACCCGCGCCAGCAACGCTGCCGAAGCGGTGTTCACTTCAACACCCACGGCGTTCACACAGTCTTCGACAACTGCATCCAGCGAGCGCGCCAGTTGGGTTTGGGATACGTCGTGTTGGTATTGGCCCACGCCGATGGATTTAGGGTCAATTTTTACCAGTTCGGCCAGCGGGTCTTGCAGGCGCCGCGCAATGGAGATGGCGCCGCGAATCGTCACATCCAAATCCGGAAATTCTTTTGCCGCAAATTCCGAGGCCGAGTAAACCGAGGCACCGGCTTCGTTAACCACCACGCTGGTGGCGGTGATGTCTTTGTGGGTTTTGAGCACGTCTTTGACAAATTTTTCGGTTTCGCGCGAGGCGGTGCCGTTGCCAATGGCAATCAAGCCCACGTTGTGTTTTTTGCACAGGTGTACCAGCACCGCTTCGGCTTCGGCAATTTTGTTAAATGGCGGGGTGGGGAAAATAGCCCCGTGATCCAGCACCTTGCCGGTGGCATCCACCACCGCCACTTTGACGCCGGTGCGCATACCGGGGTCCAGGCCGATGGTCGCTTTTTGCCCTGCCGGTGCAGCGAGCAATAAATCTTTGAGGTTGGAAGCAAATACTTTGATGGCTTCTTCTTCGGCTTTTTCGCGCAGCTCGCCGAGCAAATCGGTTTCCAAATGAGTGAGCAGTTTGACGCGCCAGGTCCAGCGCACCACTTCCGCCAGCCAGGCATCGGCGGCGCGGCCTTGGTCTTTTATCTGCCAGTGTTCGGCCACCATCACTTCGCAGGGGTGGCCCTTGGTGATACCGGCAGGCGTTGCTTCTTCATCACCGAGTTTGATGGCCAGGCTGAGCACGCCTTCGTTGCGGCCGCGAAACATGGCCAGGGCGCGGTGTGAGGGGGTGCTTTTGAGGGGTTCGTCGTGCTCGAAGTAGTCGCGGAATTTTTGCACCTCCTGGGAGGTGTCTGTGTCTTTGCCGGTCATCACTCGCGCGCTGAGGGTGGCTTCCTGCTTTAAAAAGTGGCGCAGCTTGCCGAGCAGTTCGGCGTCTTCGCTGAACTTTTCCATGAGGATGTACTTGGCGCCGTCGAGGGCGTCTTTGGCGGTGTCGATTTTATGCTCGGCGTTGAGGTACGTGGCTGCCTCAGTTTCCGGGTTGAGGCTGGGGTCGGCCAACAGTGCCTCGGCCAAGGGCAACAGCCCGGCCTCTATGGCGATTTGACCCTTGGTGCGGCGCTTGGGTTTGTAGGGCAGGTAGAGGTCTTCGAGCCGGGTTTTGGTGTCGGCCTGGAGGATGTCGCGCTCCAGTTCGGGGGTGAGTTTTTCCTGTTCGGCAATGCTTTTGAGGATGGCGGCGCGGCGGTCTTCCAGTTCGCGCAGGTAGCGCAGCCGCTCTTCCAGGGTGCGCATTTGGGTGTCGTCCAGCCCACCGGTGACTTCTTTACGGTAGCGGGAGATAAAGGGCACGGTGGCGCCTTCGTCGAGCAGGGCCACGGCGGCGGCCACTTGCTGTTCTTTAACCTGGAGTTCTTCGGCAATGCGCTGGGAGATGCTGATCATAAGGAAAGCTCGTGTAATTCGGACAACGCTGGGTGACAGGGCCAGACCCGCTCGGGCGGGGCCGCGAGGGGCATTATGCGCAATTTGGCCGAGGCGACCAGTCTTGTATTTCGATTTTTGTTATGTGTAGCTGAATCCAATTGGCGTTCGCGTGCGTCTGACGCTCTGTAAGCCTTGAACCGCTCCGCCACAGTGATATATATTGCCATAACACTGGCGAAGCATAACCGCATAGACCCAGCCAGGGATAACCGCCATGAAAGCTATTTGCTCCTTCTTTATATGTTCGATGTTGCTCGCCACAGGTGCCAGCGCCGAGCTTTTGTCTCAAACCTACGCAATTGAGCAGGTGCGGGAAATTCACGCCGGCCACGCCAGCAAGCTGGAAATTCGCCAGGGCGATAGCGAATCCCTGACAGTCGAGGGCAGTGCCGAAGCCCTGGAGCATGTGCGCGTCAACCTCAAGAACGGCGTGCTGCGCCTGGAGAGTCGCCAACCGTCCAAGGGTTTTTGGGGCTGGATAGGCCTGAGCAGCGGCAACGGCGACTCAGTCACTTTTTATATCCAGGTCACCGAACTGGAAGAGTTACACCTGGGCGGAGCCTCCAGCGCCAATCTGGCGGCACTTAAGGGCAATAACCTGGATTTGCATTTAAACGGCGCCAGTAATGCCAAACTCGGCCAGCTGCAACTGGAACAGCTTGGGCTGGATTTGAGCGGTGCCAGCCGCATCAACCTGGAAAAGCTGCAAGCGCGCCGAATCAAAGGCCAGATTTCCGGTGCCTCGCAATTTGAGATAAAAACGCCCAGCCAAAGCCCTCGGGTGGATGTGAATGTGAGCGGCGCGAGCAAATTTTACGGGCGGCAACTGAGCGTAGAAAAAGCCAAAGTGGACGTGAGTGGCGCCTCCTATGCCGAAGTGCAGGTGAGCGAGCAGCTTGAAGCCCACGCCAGCGGCGCATCCAGCATTGATTACTATGGCCAACCCAGAATGCAGCAGCACTCATCCGGGGCCAGCAATATTCGCCACAAGGGAGATTAGGTTTGACCGAATGGAAAGATGATCAACCCATCTACCGCCAGTTGTACGAGCGCATGCTCGCACTGATACTGGCCGGCACCTACGCCGAGGGCAATGCCTTGCCCTCGGTGCGTCAAGTTTCCAGTGACCTGCGTATCAATCACCTCACGGTTGCCAAGGCCTATCAGGAATTGGTGGATAAAGGTTTGGTAGAGATGCGCCGCGGCATGGGTATGTTTGTGTTACCCGGCGCACAACAAAAAATTCACACGCTCGAAAAACAAAAATTTTTGCACGAAGAATTGCCTGCGCTTTTGCTGCGCGCCAGGCAATTGGGTCTTGGCAAAAAGGAACTAATAACACTGATTAATTCCCTCCATAAGGAGTCTTGAATGGATGCCGTCATACAGGCGCAAGGCGTTAACAAGCGCTTTGCCAATCACAAGGCGTTGGATAACGTTAACCTGCGCATTGTGCGCGGCCGGGTTGTGGGGCTTATCGGCCCCAATGGCGCCGGTAAAACCACCTTGCTCAAAGGCATACTGGGGCTGATCCCGGTGGATGGCCAGCTGGAAGTGTTGGGCAAAAATCCGCGCAAGCAGCGCATTGAGTTGTTGCAGGAAATTTCGTTTATTGCCGACACCCACACCTTGCCGGGTTGGCTGACGGTGGCCCAGGCGCTCACCTATCTGGAGGGCGTGCATCCACAGTTTTCGCGCGCCAAAGCCGAAGCCTTTCTCGCCAAAACCCAAATTCAAACCCGCAGCCGGGTGAGCCGTTTATCCAAAGGCATGATCACCCAATTGCATCTGGCACTGATTATGGCCATTGACAGCCGTTTGCTGGTGCTGGATGAACCCACCCTGGGGTTGGACATTATTTATCGCAAAGCCTTTTACACCAGTTTGCTCAACGATTATTACGATAAAGACAAAACCATTTTAATCACGACGCACCAGGTAGAAGAAATCGAAGCCATACTCACGGATTTGATTTTTATCAATCAGGGCCGCGTACTGCTCGACTCGCCCATGGAGGATTTGCCAGAGCGTTTTGTTGAGCTGCATTTGCCACTTAACGCTGCGCCGGAGGATCACGCCAAGGCACAGGCGCTGGCGCCCATTCATAGCCGCAGTATTCTCGGCGGCCAGGCGCTGATTTATGACGGTGTGGCACGGGCTCAGTTGGCGGAGTTGGGGCAGGTCACCACACCGAGTGTGGCGGATTTGTTTGTGGCTATGGTGAACCATGCTGGAAGGGTGAACCATGCTGCACCCCCTACTGCCAGCGCACAGCAAGGAGCGGCCTAAATGAACATATCCCTTAAAAAAATGCTCACCCTGATTTGCCGCGAATACTGGGAACATAAAATACTGATGTTTTGGTTTCCGTTAGGCGTAACGCTGTTGGTGTTACTTTTACAGTTGGGCGCGGCAACCCTGGATTTGGACAGCTCGGTTAGCTACACCAGTAGCAGCCAGCACACGTCAGACAACCACACTCAAACCGAAGAGATTCACCTAACGGGCATGTCAGCATTAACCTATCTGCTGTTTAAGCAAAAACCTACCGCCGACCCACTGCAAAGCTTTGATCACTCATTGCAGGTGTTTACCGGCTTTTTGGGCTTGATGTTGTTTTTTGCGGTGCTGATCTACGCCCACAGCTGCTTTTACGCCGACCGACAACGCAAGGAAATTTTATTTTGGCATTCGATGCCGGTAAGTGAAACGCAAAACCTGATCAGCAAGCTGCTGGTGATGTGTGTTGTTATGCCCGCGATCTACGCGCTTATGTTGTTGCCCTATGGCCTGGGCAATATGCTGCGCGTGCTTGAATGGGAGGCGATGCTGATTGTTGTGCTCAGAGTGACCCAGCTAACGATAGCGAGTATTTTATTCAGTGTGATTTTCTTGCCTATTATCAGCTGGCTGTTGTTTTGTTCCGCCGCTGCCCGGCGATCGCCCATCTTCCTGTCAATTTTTATGCCCTTCGCTCTGGGGCTGGTACTTAGCCTGACGTTGGGCAAAAACTACATTACCTGGGTGCTAAAGCGCTACTTTTCGGCGCTATCAGATAAAGTAAAGCTGGGGCCGGAGATTTTGCGCCAACAAGTCGAATTCCTGGTCTCCAGCGAATTTTTCATCGGCTTGCTGGTCTCTGCTGTGCTGTTGGCAGCCTGTGTCTGGCTGCGCAATAATCGCTACGAAATCTAACCACCCCACAATAAGGACTAAACCATGCTGAAACGACTCTGCCTGGGCGCACTGACGCTAATCGTTACCCTCGGCCTGCTGACCGCCTGTGAAAATCAGCCCACCAAAACCAACACCCCAGCCAACACCCCCCAGCCGGGGCCACTGGCAAGCATTAACAAAAGCCCCAACGATGATCGCGAATACCTGGCTTTGTTGCTGCCCAACCATTTACAAGTGGTGCTGGTATCTGATCCCAGCATTGAAATGGCGGCTGTGTCTATGGGTGTGGGCGTAGGCAGTTACCAGGACCCAGATACCCAGCTGGGATTGGCGCATTACCTGGAGCACATGTTGTTTTTGGGCACGGAAAAATACCCGGAGCCCAACAGCTTTCAAAAATTTGTGGATGAAAACGCGGGCATCTGGAACGCCTATACCGCCGTGGATCACACCAATTATTTTTTCCAGCTCAATGCCGAGCAGCTGGATCAGGCACTGGATTACTTTAGTGATTATTTTAAAAAGCCCACTTTTGATCCCCAGTACAGCGATAAAGAGCGCAACGCGGTAAACAGCGAGTGGTCCATGGGCCGCTCCCAGGACAACTGGATTCTCTATCGCCTGAGTGGCATTACCGCTAACCCTGAGCACCCGGCCCAGCGCTTGACGGTGGGCAACCTCGAAACCCTGTCAGACAAGCCCGAGTCCAAACTGCATGATGAACTCCTGGCATTTTATGATCGCTACTATTCCGCCAACATCATGCGCCTGACCATTGTCGCCAAGCAGCCACTGAGCGAGCTGCAAGCACTGGCAGAAAAACACTTTGCCTCTATCGCCAACAAAAACATTGATCGCCCCGAAGTGGTCTTACCGGGTATTACCCCCAACGAAAAAGGCAAGGTGATTCACTATCGCTCTTTGCGCGAACTCAAACAATTGATGATTGAGTTTCCCATTGCTGACAACACCAACCAATGGCCCGTTAAACCTAATGCGTTTATTAACAATTTGATTACCTCCGAAGAACCCGGCACCCTGGGTGAGCAATTACGTCGCGAAGGTTTGGTGAATACGCTTTACGGTTATATTGATCCCGACAGCTATGGTCAGGATGGTGTGTTGCGTGTGGTTGCCGAGCTGACTGACAAGGGCTTGCAAAATCGCGATCAGATTATCGCTGCCACCTTTGGCTACCTGGAGTTGATCAAACGCGAGGGCGTTGACGAATCCTATTACCGTGAACTCAAAGCCATGCTGCAAAAGGATTTTGAAAATCTGGCCAAGCCCCAACCCTTGCAGGCAGCTATGGGAATCACTCGCGCCCAGTTTGATTACCCGGTAGACCACCTGCTGGATGCGGATTTTGTTTATACCCAGTTTGATAAAAAAGCCATTGAAGCGGTGCTTGCACAATTGCGTCCAGAGAACGCGCGCATCTGGCATATCAGTAATAAAGAAGAAGTTTCCCAACCCATTCCTTTCTACGAGGGCAGCTACTCGATCAGAAGCATTGCCAAGGACGAATTAACTCGCTGGCAATCACTGGCAACTAGCATGGCCTTTTCGCTGCCGCCAGAAAATCCGCTGTTTTCTCAACAGCAGGGCGAGATAGTCGAAAGCCGTTATACCAAACCTCATTCGGTGATCAGCGAAGCAGGTGTTGAGGCCTGGTTGACTCACGCACAACACTACCGCGAAGACAAAGGCTTGATAGAGCTTCAGGTCAACACTGACCAGGGGCTAGCCAGTATTGAAAACCTGGTGCTTGCCACACTGCTCAACGAGGCCTTTAACCTGCAAAACACCACGCTGGTAGATCGCGCCGGACGCGCCGGTATACACATTAGCCTTGGTATGACGCCCGAACGCAGCCCCATGTTCACCATCAGCGGTTACGCCGGGCAGCACCAAACTCTACTGAACGAGCTGCTGGATGCTTTTGTGAATTTTCACATCAGCGAACAGGAATTCGCGCAGGTGCAGGATCGCTATTTGCTCAATCTCGCCAATGCCAAAAAGGCGCCGCCTTATCAGCAGATGTTTGGTCATCGCGGCCGCTTGATTCAGCAAGCCAACTGGCCAGATGAAGAGATTTTGCCTGTTGCACGCCAGGTTAAACGCGAGCAGTTGATTGCCTACCACCAGCAGCTGTTTGGCAATAACCTGATTCGCCTCTACGCCTTTGGCAACTACACCGAAGCGCAGATTCGCGAACTGGCCTTGGCCGCCAAAACCAAAATGCAAAGCCAGGGGCAGCCAGGCAACCGCTACCTGTTGCCGTTTATCACTCCACGCAATAACACCCGGCTTGCTCACACCGAGTCAATCGAGCAAACCGACAGCGCCTTACTGGATGCCTGGATAGCAACACAACAATCCCTGCAAACCCAGGCGGCCTTGGTAGTGCTCAATGGCATACTTGGCAACGAGCTATTTACTCAGCTGCGCACCAATGAACAAATGGGTTATGTGGTGGGTAGCGCGCCTGCCAGCTTTAACGACTACCCCATGTACATGATGTTTGTGCAAAGCACCAATACTGATCTGGTTGGCATCAAATCCCGGCTCGACCGTTTCCGTCAGGAATTTTTGGCGCTGCTGCAAACCAGCACACCGGAAACCATTGAGCAGATCAAGCGCTCGGAAATTGCCAATATCCTGCAAAAGCCTGCCAACTTTGATGCGGAAGCGCGGGACTATTTGCACGAATTTCGCGTGGCGCAGTATGACTTTGATCGCAAACAGCGCATTATTCAGGCGCTTGAGGGCGTTTCCAAAGCCACACTGCTGGACGTTTACACTCGGCTGATTCTGGAACAGGCCGAGGGCAGAATGACCATCCAATTGCGCGGTACCCATTTCGCTGACAAGCCTTTTGTCGAACTGAAATAAAATTTTATTGGAGGAGTTTTCTGTGAGTTCCACAAGCCTGTGGCAGCGCATTCCCCTGGCGCTCAAAATACTCGTGTTGGGGAGTGCAGCTGTCGCGGCTTTGGTGCTGCTGAAACCAACACCCGAACCGCGTCCCGCCGCCGAACAGCCCAAACCCAGGGTTGAGGTGGTTTATGCCCAACCGCAAACCCAAACGCTGGATGTCCACACACAAGGCACCATCGCACCGCGCCGTCAAATTGATTTGATCAGTCAGGTGAGCGGGCCAGTAGTCGCCGTTGCGCCCAGCTTCGTTAACGGCGGATTTTTTTCAGCGGGTGATGTTTTACTGCAAGTGGATGCGCGCGAGTACGAATACACGCTCACCCGCGCCCAGGCGCGAGTGGCTGAAGCGGAACGCGTTCTCGCCAGCGAGCGAGGCGCGGCTCGCCAAGCCGAGCGCGAGTGGCGCGATCTGGGTGACGCCGATGCCAACGCGCTATTTTTGCGCAAGCCGCAGTTGGCGGCTGCCGACTCCCAGCTTGCAGCGGCGATTGCAGAGCGCAATCAGGCCAGTTTGCAACTGGAACGCACTCAGGTGCGCGCGCCTTTTGATGGACGTGTACACACCACCTACGCCAATCTCGGCCAGCACCTGACGCCCGGCATCCGTCTGGCCACCATCTATGACGCTTCGGTAGCGGAAGTTCGCCTCCCTTTAACTGACCAACAAGCGCAATTGATTGATCTGCCTCTGGTGGATGCGCCCTTGTCTTCCGACGCTCGTCCCAGCGTCACGCTTCGCGGCCAGGTAGCGGGCCAGACTCATGAATGGCAGGGCGAGCTGGTGCGCACCGAAGCCAGCCTGGATACCCGATCGCGCATGTATTACGCCCTGGTTGAAATTCCCCAACCTTTTGACAACCAGCGCTGGAGCGCACCCTTGCTGATTGGCCTTTATGTGGAAGCCAGGATTCAAGGTCGGCCGTTAGATCAGCTGGTCAGCCTGCCCAAGAGCTGCATTTTTAAACGCAATCAGGTTTACACCCTGGACGCCGAACAGCGCGTGCGCGCCAAAACCCTGGAGGTACTGCACAGCGATGAACATCAGGTGTGGGTGAGAGGCGATCTGGCGCCCAACGAGCCTGTGGTGCTCAATCGTCAGGGTTACCTGAACCCCGGTGTGTTGGTTGAAGTGGTGCCACAGTCTCCAGCGGATGCCCATCCATGAACCGTTTGATTCAATGGTTTGTCGAGAATAAAGTTGCCGCCAATTTGTTAATGGCGTTGATTTTTATTGGCGGCGTCATGAGCCTGTCGCGTCTGGATAAGGAAGTTTTTCCGGTCGTGTCGCGCAATTTTATTTATGTCGAGATGGTTTATCCGGGCGCAGGGCCCACCGAAGTTGAGCAACAGATTACCATCCGCATCGAAGAAGCCATCAGCGATCTGGACGGCATCTATGCCATCAGCTCGCGCACGCGCCAGGGCTGGTCGGTAGTCACGGTAGAAGTTACCGAAGGCTTTGATGTACTCGAGATACTCAACGAAATCAAAACCCGCGTTGATGCCATCAGCACCTTTCCTCCCACCGCCGAACGCCCCACCATTCGCCGCCAGTTGGCCCGCAGTCAATTAATGAGTATTGCCCTGTATGGCGATGTGGACGAAGCGGCACTGAAAGAAGTGGGCCTCCAGGTGCGCAACGAACTGGCACTTTTGCCTGGCATATCCCAGGTGCAGCTGAATGGTACCCGGCCCTATGAAATGGCCATCGAAATCTCCGAGGAAAATTTGCGTCGCTACCAGCTCAGCTTCGAGCAGGTTGCCCAGGCTATTCGACAAAGCTCGGTGAATGTGCCCGCAGGCACGATAAAAACCATCGATGGGGATATTCAAATTCAAGCGCGCAATCAGGCCTACACAGCGGAAGATTTTGCGAGCATACCGATTATTACGCGCGCGGATGGTAGCAAGTTGTTACTCGGCAGTATCGCGGAGATCAACGATGGCTTTACCGATTGGAATATGGTGGCGCGCTTTAATGGCAAGCGCGCCGTGTTTTTTGAGCTGTCGATTACCGAAAATCCCGATGTGCTGGCTGCTACGGCCGTGGTAAAAAATTACCTCAACTCCGTTAAGCCACTATTGCCCGCCGGTGTGACCATCGAGATCTGGCGCGACATGTCCAAACTGTTTGAGGGCCGTTTGAATCTGTTGGTCAGCAATGCCGTTACCGGATTAATTCTGGTGTTTATCGTGCTGATGTTGTTTTTGCGGCCGCTACTCGCGATTTGGGTGTGCGTGGGCATTGCCACTGCCTTTGCCGGTGCCATCTGGCTTTTGCCTTATTTTGGTATCAGCATCAACATGATTTCGCTGTTTGCTTTTCTGTTGGTGCTCGGCATTGTGGTGGACGACGCCATTATCGTGGGCGAAAGTATCTACACGCGTCAGCAGCACGGACTTCAGGGCGCCGCCAGTGCCGCGAGCGGCGCAAAGTTGGTAAGTGTTCCGGTATTTTTTGCCGTTATCAGTACCATGATTTTCTTTGCGCCTATGTTGACCGTGCCCGGAAACATGGGCGCCATCGCCTATCCCATACCCGTGGTAGTCATTCTTTGTTTATTTTTTTCCCTGGTTGAATCGCTGCTGATTTTGCCTTCCCATTTATCGCACATGGCACCCGAGCGGGAGTCGCGTTTTGCCTGGCTTAGACAAGTTTCTCGCTGGCGCGCCGCATTTGCCGATAAATTGGATTCTTTTGCGGAAAACCGTTATCAACCCGCACTCAAACGCATGCTGACCTTTAAAGGCGCTACGCTGGTGGGCTTTGCGCTGGCTTTCGCATTGTCACTGGCGGTGTTCGCCAGCGGTTGGCTCAAATCCAGTTTTATGCCACAAGTGCCCGGCGATTCGGTGGAGGCACGGGTTGTTTTGCCCGAGGGCACGTCTTTTTATGAAACACGTCGAATTATGGAGCAGGTTCAAAGCGCTGCCTTGCAATTGCGCGAGGATGAGCGATTGGTTGCCATCAACGGTGGCGATTTTGTGCGCGGCATTCAAACCTGGGCCTGGGGCGTCAATGTGTATGTCGCTATGGCGTTGGAGGATGCCGAAACCCGGCGAGTATCCATCGTTGATGTCAATCAGCGCTGGCGCGAATTGATTGGAGAAATCCCCGAAGCCAAGGAATTTCGCCTGGACTTTACCATTAACGCGGCCACCGATGACATTCGCCTGAATTTGAGTATTGGCAGCAATGATCTTGCAATACAAGCCCAGGCGGCGGAAGAAGTGCGCGCCGCTATTGCGCGCTACCCGCAGGTGATTGAAACCCGTTCCAGTATGGAAGATGCGCGGCCCGAAATTGATCTTCGGCTAAAACCCAATGCCGAAATGCTCGGCATCACGCTCAATCAGGTTGCTCGTCAGGTGCGCCAAGGTTTTTACGGTGAAGAAGCACAGCGTATTCCGCGCACTACCGAAGATGTACGTGTGTTGGTGCGCTATCCCGAGGCAGATCGTCAAAGCCTGGAGCACTTGGATCATATGCGCATTCGCACCGCAGACGGCGTAGAGATTCCGCTGCTGGAAGTGGTCGAGATAGCCTTTATTCCCGGCTATACGGTGATTGATCGCCGCGATAGAAAACGCAACATTTCACTCACCGCCAATCTTGAAGAAGGCCAGGATGCCAACGCGCTGGTGGCAGATTTGCTCGAGCGCAATTTACAGGAATGGCAGCGACGCTACCCCGGCTTTACCCTGCAAGCCGACGGCAATATGCGCGATCAACGCGATTTTATGGATTCGCTCAAGCGCGATTTTTTATTGGCACTGGTGGTGATCTACGCGCTCATGGCGATGAATTTTCGCTCCTATTGGCAGCCCCTGCTGATTCTTACCGCCATTCCTTTTGGTTTTATGGGCGCAGTCATCGGCCATCTGCTGTTGGGGCGGGAAGTAAGCATGTTATCCATGCTGGGCTTTATTGCCTGCGCCGGGGTAGTGGTGAATGACAACCTGGTACTGCTCGACCGCATCAATCAACTGCGCAAACAGGGCATGCAGGTGCTTGAGGCAGTGGTGCAAGCCGGGCGCGATCGCTTTCGCGCTATTGTGCTCACCTCGGTCACCACCTTTATTGGCCTGGTGCCCATCATGGCGGAGCAGAGCGTGCAGGCGCGCTTTTTGATCCCCATGGTGATCTCGCTCTCCTTTGGTGTACTCTTTGCCACGCTAGTGACCCTGGTTTTGGTTCCCACACTTTATCTTTCAGGCGAACAGATCAACGAGCGCTGGCAAGCCTGGCGTCAACAATTCGCAAACAGACGGAATCTTTCATGAATACCCACAGCGACGAAACCCAATTTTGGAGCCTAGTTGAGACGTTTATCGAGCAGGCTAACCAGGCTTGCGAGCAGGCCGATCCCGGTTTGGTTAGTGCCGCCTTACTTAACGCGGCCTCTCGCTTCAACGCCTTTGCGGTTGCCAGTGCGTCTTTGGATCGCAAGGAGTTTGGTGAAGAGGTGGAATCTGCCTTGAACTACCTCACCGGACGCTATCGCGAATTGCTGCGCGAAGATCTTCAGGATTATTACGAAAACTACAAGGTTTACGTTCGTGCTGGCGATGGAGACCACTCGTCAAAACTTGTCGACTAGCAGACTTTACTGGGCAGTTTTCTACCGCGCTTTACAAAAAAGATTTGCTCAAGCCTTTACTCCCATCACTGAATCCCGTTAGTATCTGAGCGGTGTTAACCAGCGAGTTAGCACGCCCATCGGCAAATTCATCAGAATAAAAACATAGGGAGATACCATGAAGCTCGTTTCATGGATACTACTGGCTGCCATTCCGGTTATGGCATCCGCACAAACACCCAGCATTGACAAATTGGTTGATGACTGGCTCAGCCTCGAAATTCAAAAAGGCCACCTGCAATCCAATTGGAATCTGCGTCAGGATGATCTCGAGCGCAGGCTCGCGCTTCTGGAGGCGGAAAAAACCAGCCTCAAGGAGCTTCTTGCTAAAAGCAACCAGTCTTCAAACGAGGTTGATCAGCAGCGATTGCAGCTACTGAAATCGCAAGAGCAACTCGAGCAAGAGCAACAATCTCTCGAAAGCGCCCTTAGTGGTGCCATTCAGCAAGCCCAAGCACTGCATACCCGGCTGCCACCACCGCTGCACAGCGAATGGAGCGAAAAGTTTCCTCTGTTACTGGAGGAAGGCGTGAGCATCAGCGAGAAATTGGAGCGCTTATTGGCGCTGTTCAAATTGGTTCAAGAGTTTGATGATCGCGTAGCACTGCATTCCGGCACTCTTGATATCCCTGTCACATCCGGTGAAGCGCGCAAATTGTTAGTGAGCCAGATCTATCTGGGCACCAGCCAAGGTTGGTATGTCAGCAGTGATGGCAAAACCTACGGTTACGGGCGCGCCACCCAGCTTGGGTGGACCTGGTGGCACGGCGCCGATGCCGAAGCTGAACTGGGCAGGCGCCTCGACCCGGATGTTTTACTCAAGGCGAAAAGCATGCTTGAAAATCCTACGTCAGCGGAATTTATCTCCCTGCCGGTCAAGCTCTGAGTGACGATTGATTCGTTACTCCCTTTGCACACAATTTTAATCGCCTCGGAGCCAATTGCGCTCTGATCGAATTTCAAGGAATGCACCGTGTATAGGCTGAATTTTGTATCCACCTCCAGGCTCATTGTTGGTTTTTTGCTGGGCTTGATGTCGCTGTCCGCAACGGCTCAAGCGGTTGATCAGCAAGAACTTGTTGCGCGAATCACCAAATCCAAAAATGAACTCATTGCACTTGAGAAGCGCATTGGCGATCAAAGCCGCAGCCTTGCACAACGGCTTGAACGCACTGAGCAAGAAATTAAGCAGTTGCGCACTGAGGCTGCCGGTCAGCAGCGAATTGCCGACGAGCAACTCCTGGGGCTCGACAAGCTTAAAAATCGCGTTGAACAATGGACCACCCAAAGCAATTACCAGCGCCAATTGCTGGCCCACTACCGAGACAACTTCAAGTTACCCGCACCTGAGGCGTCTACGGCACCTGAGCGCGAGACAGCAGAGGCATTGAATCAGGCTTATGCACATCTTGAAGCCAGTATGCAGCCGCGCTTTTACGAACAAACTGTTATTACCCCTGACGGTCGCCTGGTTCAGGCGCAAGTATTGGCGCTTGGTCCGGTTTCTGTAGCGTTGGATCCACAAGATAATACTGCTGGCTATATCGACCCCCAGAGCGTGAATGAACAACGCGTGCTGAATCTGCTGGATCGCTCTGGAAGCCAGGAAATACAACAACTTCATCAAGATGGCCAAGGACTTTTCGCCTTCGATCCCACACTGGGCAATGCACTCAAGTTAAGGCACAGCGAGGAAGGCATTTTAAGCCACTTGCAGAAAGGCGGCGTTTGGGCCATCCCCATTATATTCTTCGGATTTCTCTCCCTGGTGATCACCGCCTTTAAGGGTGTACAGCTGGCACGGCTTCCACAGGTCGACAGCAATTTGGCGGAGAACCTACAGAAAGCGGCGCAGGAAAATACTGACCCCCAAGAGCTGAAGCAAAAATTGAA
>CBFGWO010000083.1:0-14500 GCA_965652595.1 uncultured Cellvibrio sp.
GTGGCGGATGTGCTCTTTAAAACCGCCGATGAAAAAATGGCGCATGATGTGAAAGGCCGCTTGACCTTCTCCTGGCCGCACCGACCAGATCAAGGGCCGCTGAACGTTGGTGATGAGGAATACGAGCCGCTCTTCCCTTACGGCTACGGCTTGAGCTACGGCGATACGGATATATTGGCGGATGATCTCTCCGAAGAGGGCATGGCGATACAGGAAACCTCGGATGTGCTGGAGATTTTTAATCGCCGCCCGCTCGCGCCCTGGCAAATCGAAATCGAAGGCAGTAAAAATGATCGCCTGGTGGTGGTGGACAACCAGGCCAGCGTCTCCACGCTTAAGATCATGGCCGTGGATCGCGAAGTGCAGGAAGACGCACGCCGCGTAATCTGGACTGGAACTGGCGAAGGTTGGCTCTCACTGGCTACGCGCGACCGCCAGGTGCTGATCGATTACCTGCATCAAGGCGGCGCGCTATTGGTAGATATCAAAGTTGATCAAGCGCCCAGGTCATCAGTGATTTTGCGTATGGGCTGTGGCCCTTCATGCAATTCGGATTTGGATATCACCGACGAAATTCGCGCGCTCGCCGGTAAAGGCTGGCAACAGCTCAGCATCGACCTAAAACGCTTCCCGGATGTGGGCTCGAATTTTGGTTTGGTGTTACCGCCGGAAGAGTTTTTCCATTTGGTGCTGGCGCCTTTTGGTTTGGTCACCAGCGGCGAGTTGGATGTGACTTTTTCGGGGGTGCAGATTCGGAAGGGGGTTTACTGATGGATGTGTTCGTTACTCAACATTGATTCTCCACCATCCCTCTAAATCAGGCAGTTTGGTTGTACAGGGCAAAGAGATTTTTTGTTGGCTGTTGCCTATCTCTACTTTGCCCTTTTCAATGCAAGCTGTACTGGCGGTTTGGTAAGCCAAAAATCCGGGAGCGGCAATAGCAGTGTTTTCTATGTGAGTCACCTCTAAACCATCGTAGGCTGATTGACATCCACTTAGCCCCGACAGCGTGAAGTGGTGCGGGTGAGTATAGAAGCCGTACCCGCTACCACAATCATTTTTGAGTAGTGCAGTTAATAGCTGGGCACTCATTTGAATGACGGCACTTGTGGAAGCGGCTTGATCGTCGCGCTCAAGTATTATCCCCAGGGGCTCAAATGCCTCTTTCAAGGCTTGCACCGGATTTTTATGTGAGCGACTCACAAAATCTTGCATGGCACCAGTGTGCTTGGGGGTAACCCCCATAGTTCTCAGCGAGTCAAAATAACTGCTTTGATCAAAGGTACCAGATGGGGAGTTTTCGATTAAATTTCGCCAAATATCAAAAAGATCTTTATCGCGACTCACTGATTGCAAAGCACGCTCGGCCCAAAGTGACAAGAAGTTTCCGCATGTGTAATGAAGGCGGTGCTGGGTTGTAGAGAGTAAGCTTTTTTCCGCTTTGAGTCCGCTGATGCAGGAATTTAACGCTGCTTCTTGATGCTGCCAAAAAACTGATGACGCGATCAGCCCCAAATCAACAAGTGCGCGCTCTGCCAGGGCATCGGCACTACCCTCATGTATCCAGGGAGATGTGTTGGGAGCACTGCTTACCGCCTGTCCATTCCATAAGTGCGCAGCTTCATGTGCGAAAAGCTGAATCAATGAAATCATCGGGCCAGTACTTTCTTGCTGCCAAGAAGAGCCAGATACCCGCAATTGGATTAAATCATTCCTAACTCCACCGTTGTAGCCATAGGTCTGCTGGGCGTCAGGCTCGTAAGAAAAGAGCACCAAAGGTTTAACGGCTGAATGTGGCCCCATTCTTTTTGTATATAGGGCCAATAATTCGGGAATGCGCTGCTGAGCCTGTTGGCTTACCCAGGAGGGTAGGCCCTTATCAAAAACCGTGATGACACTTTCGGTTTCAGTAGCTGGAGTATTGCCTATATAGGCATAAGTGCCCTCGCCAGTCTTGTCGATCCAGGTTACAGCCTTGGATGTCAATTGACCTTGAATTCCAATCTGTTTGCCTTTGGGGGGTGACAAGGTGATTTTGGTAAGAAAACCCAGTTGCTGTTGATCAGGCACTTTCTTTCCAGCTGGTTGCACATAAAAGTGACCCGTGAACAACATCAAGCTGCCGTCAAAAAACCGATTAAATAGCTCGTAATCCCGAAGGATAAAACGGGTTTCTACTGGAAATTCAATAACAATTGCGTCTGCCGGCTCAGCGCTTTCATCGCGCACCAAAAACTGTACGTCGCCACTGCGAGCAAATCGGTAACCGGGTGTTTGCACCTGCCAATTTTCTTCGCGCAGATAGCCCATGGAACGCATAAATTGCAAGCTTTCAACCGGGTAGCCAAAGCGGTATTCCACTTGCCAGTTGTAATTAGCTAGCGGTGATATAAGAATTTTTGGGGTTGTATCAGCTATTGCAGAAAGGCTAAAAAAGAATAGCAAGAAGGCAGTAGTAATTTTTGTATTCATGAGACTTGAACTTGGTTCGCTTTTGTAACGGCCATTAAAATCGCTGCCTTTGAAGAAATTTTTCGAGTAAAGGTGTTTCCGTTACACTTTCTTACAGCGTCTCATCTGTGCATGCCACCTTGTAAGCTTGGGGGCGAAGGTCAGCTGCTGCCAAACCTATTCCTTTGCCCTCCTAGCGTCAAGCGCGCACTGCCCCTGAGGCTACCCCAAGGTTTAGATTTGTTTGGCGCATTTCTCAACCATAAAACCCCGTCTATACTCAGGAGGTAGGCAAGGCTGCCGAAGAGATATCTAACCAGTCACTCTTTCGCTATCCGGGTATCCGCCTATGATTCTTGCAGTCATGCGCAAACTAGTCGCCTTTGGCTTTGTCGGCATCTTCCTGTCTGTTTCTTCCCTGGCGGCTTTGGCCCAGTCTCCCGTTATCCGCATGAACGAGGCGGCGGATGCCAACGGCAAGTACGCCGTGAGCATGATCAAGCTGGCGCTGAGCTATATCGATACGCCTTACCGTATCGAGGCCGTACCCGGCGAGATTACCCAGGCGCGCAATATCGACGAGGTGGCTTCCGGGCGGCTGGATATTATGTGGGCCGCGACCAATCAGGATATGGAAAACACCCTGCTGCCGGTGCGGGTGCCACTCTATAAAGGGTTGCTGGGGCATCGCATTTTTATTATTCACCCGAATAATCAGGCCAAGTTTGATCGGGTGAATTCGTTTGAGGATTTGAGTTCGATTGTGTTTGCCCAGGGCACCACTTGGGCGGATACCCAGATTCTGCAGGCCAATGGGCTGAATGTGCTTAAGGTGAACAAGTATCCGAGCTTGTTTTTTATGGTGGACGGTGGGCGCTTTGATGCCTTTCCGCGCGGGGTGCAGGAGCCTTGGGGCGAAATTGCCCAGCGTCCCCAGTTGGAGCTGACGGTGGAAAAGCGTTTGATGCTGGTTTACCGCATGCCCTTTTATTTGTTTGTGGGTAAGGACGATGTTCAGCTGGCTGCTGATCTGGAGCGCGGCCTGAAACTGGCCATTGCCGATGGTAAGTTTGATGAAATTTTCTTTAACGATCCTACAGTGAAATCCGTGCTCGAAAATGCCAACCTGCAAGACCGCCTGGTGTTTGAACTGAAAAACCCGACTCTGCCGCCCGAAACACCGGTGAATGATCCGACCCTCTGGCTGGACGTGCGCGATCTTTAGTCGCGCTTTTGTAGTTGGTGCACCGCCGGTCTAGCCATCAATTCGGGGGAGTTGCGCGGCGAGAATCTACCTCCGCTATATCTCCGCGCTCGTGGCTGTGAACTGAGAGAAACAATGTGGCGACACAGCCGTGCGCATTCTTGCGATTTTCCAGGGCGATGCTGCCGCCGTGGTTTTCGACGATTTCGCGGCTGAGTACCAGTCCGATGCCAGTTCCGCCGGGTTTAGTGGTGAAAAATGGCACCCAGAGGTTGTCGGTCTGCGCCAGTCCGGGGCCATTGTCGACGATCTCTGCTCGAAGCCAGTCGCCCTGTCTGGACCACGTCACTTGTACTTCGCCCAACTCGCCAGCAGCTTCCACGGCATTTTTCAACAGATTAATCAGAACTTGCTCGATCTGATCAGGATCCACCTGAATTTGCGTGGCAGGGCCGCCATAAACTGTGACCTGGTTGCTACCGTTGAGTGAGACCGCGCGCTTGACCAGTTCGGCAAAGTTTACAGCACGGGGCTTTGGCGCGGGCAATCGAGCAAGGCGGGCAAAAGTACTCATGAATCGGCCTAGTGATTCAGCGCGGTCCCTGATGACTTCCAGCCCCCTTGTTGTATCTTCCTGCCAGTCGCGCGGTCGTGGATCTTTATTGATCAGGTCTCGCAAGGTGCCCGCAATCGACTGGACTGGAGCCAGGGAATTGTTCAGCTCGTGACCGATGACCCGAATCAGACGTTGCCAGGCCCTGCGCTCTTCCTCACGGAGTGCGTGGCTCAGCTCCGATATGACCAGCAGCTCGTGGGCGACGCCGCTTTCCCTGAACTTGCGGTGGCGCACCTCCCAGCGTCCAGAGGCACCTGGGAAAACCTGAGTCATAATTTTTCCGGAGCGCTGAGCGAGCAGCGTATCAAAGCCGAATTCCTCCATGTTGCGCCCCTGCCAATCGTTTACGCCGAGGCCAAGCAGTCGCCGACCTGCCTGATTGACCAGACTCAAATTGCCATCGGCATCGAAGGCGAAGACCGCTAAGTCAATTTCGGAGACGATCTTGTTCAGCAGGACGTCGGCTTCCAGCGCATGAAGACGTTGCGCGCGCAAGGTCGAGCCGAGTTTGTTGACCTCGACGATGACTTCGCCGAAGGCATCGTTCGGATCGGCGTGTCGGCCACGCATTGAGTAGTCGCCTTCACGCAGAGCCTCAAGGAGGTTGGCCAGCGAGCGCAGCGGATAGACCAATCGTTGCCTGATGCCAATGGCTATCGCAACGGTGACAAGCGAGGCACTGGCAAGCAGTAACCAGCGCATGATTGATTGCGTTTCCAGGGCCCAAGCCAAGGCGAGGATCCACGCGGGGAGGACGGCCAGAAAGACCAGCACGAGAATGCGATTTTGGCTATGGATGCGGCGCCTCACAGGCCGTGCTTCTCCATGCGCCGGTACATGCTCGAGCGGCTAAGATCGAGTTCCTTCGCGGCGGTCAACACGTTGCCGTCATGGCGTTGCAGGGCGGCCGCAAGCAACGCGCGTTCTGCCTCATCCAGAGTGACGGGGGGGCTGGTGGAGGGCGTGGTGCCAACTGGATCGAGCCGGAGATCTGCGGCTTCGATCCTATGGCTTGGGCTCATCAGTACAGCCCGTTCGATGACGTGATCAAGTTCGCGCACGTTGCCCGGCCAGCGGTAGCGCTGCAGGGCCATCAGCGCCGACTCGGAGAAACCTTCAATGTCCCGCCGATGAGCGATGGTATGTTGATCCAGGAAATGCCGCGCGAGCTTTAGTAAATCAGCGCTGCGTTCACGCAAGGGTGGCAGGTGAATATGAATTGTATTGAGCCGATACAACAAGTCGCGGCGGAAGCGACCGGCTTCGACTTCAGCGTCGATCTCCGCGTTGGTGGCTGCAACGACCCGCACGTCGCTGTGCTGGGTGCGAGACGAGCCCAAGCGCTCAAACTCGCCGTTCTCGAGTACGCGCAGCAGCCGCGCTTGTTGCGCGGTGGGAATGTTGGCGATTTCGTCAAGAAAAAGGGTGCCGCCATCGGCCATCTCGAATCGACCGATCCGGTCGCTGCCCGCATCGGTATAAGCTCCTTTTACATGGCCGAACAATTCGCTTTCGAAGACGGATTCGGCCAGTGCCCCGATATTGACGACGACCAAGCTCTTGGTGGCACGTTGTGAGCGTTCATGCAGGACCCGGGCAATCAGACCCTTGCCGGTGCCCGATTCGCCAGTGATCAGTACATTGGCATCTGTCGGGGCAATCCGGTCGATGGCCGCCAATACCGGTTGCATCGCTTTCGATTCTGCGATCAATGGCAAGCCTTCAGCGGGGCCCGGCCGCTGTGCGTCTTCAAGTGCGCGAGCGCGTCGCAATGCCCGCCCAAGCGCTACCTGATTGCGTAAAATGGCTAGCAGTCGAGCATTGTCCCAAGGCTTTTCGACAAAATCCTGGGCACCCCGGCGCATCGCCTCGACGGCCAGTTGAATGCTGCCCCATGCGGTCATGACAATAATCGGCGTGTGCGGGTCGAAAGCGCGGATTTGTACAACCGCCTCCAGGCCCTCATCACCGGAGGTGGTATCACGGGTGTAGTTGAGGTCCATCAGAACCGCGTCGGCCTCGCGCCTTTTTAATGACTCAATCAGTGCGCTCGGGTGATTGAAGATCTCGATGCCGTAGTTCTCTCCTTTGAGTAACAAACGCACGGCTTCCAACACATCAGGCTGGTCGTCGGCTACTAGGATGCGGGCTGCGCGATTTGACATGTCGGCAGAATAACTCAGATGTGTTTTGCGGGCACGCCCGCAGGCTGGAGGGAAGCCTTCACTCATAGCGCAAGGCTTCCATCGGGTCGGTGCTTGCTGCTCGGCTTGCGGGTATCCAACTAGCTAGCAGCGTTACGGTGACCAGAATTATTGAGACCAATAGGTACGTCATGGGATCGGTGGCGCTGACGCCATGCAGGTGACCTTGCAAGAGCTGGGTCAGAAACAGTGCCACGACTATGCCCAGCACGACGCCTGGAATCACGTAGCGCAGTGACTGACGCAGGATCATCACGGTGACATCCAGGCGTCCCGCACCAATAGCCATGCGCAGGCCGATTTCGCGTCGGCGCTGGTTGACCATAAAAGCCAGCACACCATACAGCCCGATCACCGCGAGTGTGAGTGCCAGTGCGGCGAACCCCGTCAGCAAAATCATGATGAATCGCTGTGTTGCCATGGCTTCAGCCAGTGCCGATTCGATGGTTCGCAGTTCGGCGACTGCCATATTGGGGTCGAGTCGCTGCACCAGCTCACGCACCTGGGGCACTATCGATAGCGGTGGTAAGGTCATCTGGACCAGGATTTCGGCTGAGCGTGGCGTGCGCAGTGTGACTGGCGAGTAGGCTTCCGGTCGAACCGGTTCGGCAAGGCCAGCACGGCGGGTATCGGCGACGACACCAATGATGGTTTGCCACTCTACCGAATCGTCAGTGGGGTTGCCTCGGGTGAAGCGCCTACCGACCGGGTCCTCGCCCGGCAACAGGCGTCGGGCAAAGCTTTCGTTCACGATTACCACGGGTATACCCCCAGCCGTGTCACTCGCTTCGAAGTGGCGACCACTGCGCAATGGGATCTCCATTGCGTTGAAAAAGTCGATACTGACCCAGTCGTTGGTTACGCTGATCACCGGTTGTCCTGCCACTGGTGCGGGTTGCCCTTCAATCGCCACGGGGCTCATGTTGGGCAGGCGCTGCAGGAACAGCGTATTGACAGCGGCAGCCGATTCGACGCCCGGCAGTGCTTCGAGACTCTCTATCAATTCAGCGTGAAATGCGTGGACCTGTTCGGATTCGGGATATCTGGCTTCGGGTATGGAAACTCGGAAACTCAGGGTCTGGTCGACGCGAAATCCCGGGTCAACTGATTGTAGTTCAGCAAAGCTGCGGATCAGCAATCCGGCCCCGATGAGCAATACCAGCGCTAGGGCAACCTCGAAAACAATCAGGGTCGGTCGCAAGCGGGGCATGCCGTCACTTACATCGGAACGCCCGCCAGCCCGCAAAGCTGAGTTCAACCCCGTTGCCCGGGCCTGCCAGGCCGGCGCCAGGCCAAATACCAATCCAGTGAAAGCAGCAGCGAGAATCGCAAACACGATGCTAGTGCTGTTAAGTTGAATGTTCTCCAGTCGTGGCAGTTCGGCCGGGCTGAAGGTAACGATGGCAGCAGTGCCGGTATAAGCCAAAGCCAACCCAATCAGGCCGCCGGCAAGACCAAGCACCAGGCTTTCGACCAGCGCCTGACGCGCCAGGATCGGCCCTTTTGCACCCAGTGCAGCGCGCAGTGCGAACTCGCGTTGGCGTGAAACACCTCTGGCCAGCAACAGATTGGTGATATTGGCACAGGCAATCATCAAAACGATAGCCACGGCGCCAGCCAGCGCTCCCAGGGCTGGGCGTACTGACCCAACAATGGTGTCACGCAGTGGCTCGACTAAAACGCGGCCGCCAGCCCCCGTCAGTCCTTCTGCGGTCAGGCGCCCCATGACGGCATTCAGCTCCGCGTTGGCTTCCTCGATGCTGTGATCGCGCGCTAGGCGTCCGACTACAGACATCCAGAGGGCGCCACGAGCCTCAACCGCCCAATTCCACGCGGGAGCATTCGGTGCGATCGGAAGCCAGAACTCGGCGCCCACTGGAAAGGAGATTCCGGGTGGCATGACACCGACGATCTCCCGGGAAACCCCGTCGATATTAATGCGCCTCCCGATGACGCTATCGTCATCCCCGAACCAGGCATTTCGCAGCGGTTGCGACAAGACCACTACCTGGTCGTCGCCAGCACGGGCATGATTTGGGCCCAGCGTATTGCCGAGAGCGGGGCGCACGCCCAGCACGTCGAAAAAGTCCTGGGTCACCCAAGCGCCGGCAAACTCCTCCGCCGGACCGTCAACACTGAAAGTGGCAACCGTTGGTACATAGCCCGCGACAGCCTGAAAAGATTCGCTTGCTCGCCAGTCCTGAAAGGTCGGATACGACGTAACGTCCCGCTCGATTCCCTCCTGAACGTTGTTGTACCAGAGCATTACCAGACGATCGTCTTCCGGGTAGGGAAGTGGTTTGAGAATCACACCATGGACAACGCTGAAGATTGCCGTTGTCGCTCCAATACCCAGTGCCAGCGTCAGTAAACAGACCGCAGTGAAGCCGGGCCGCTTTGTCAGTGCTCGAACGGCGTAGCGAAAATCCTGCATCATGATTGGCTCCGTCTGTGTCGGGCCAGTTCAGCGATGCGTTTGTCTTCTTCCTCGCGCAGGCGCTCAAAGGTTTCCTCGTTGACCACACGCCCGTCGAACATATGGATCTGCCGCTCGGCGTGTTCGGCGTATCGTGGGTCATGAGTCACCATGCAGATGGATGCGCCGTCGGCGTGGAGCTCGGCTAGTAGAGCCATCACGGCTTCGCCATTCTTTGAGTCCAGGTTGCCTGTCGGTTCGTCTGCCAGAAGAATCGAAGGCTTGCCGACCAGCGCCCGGGCGACTGCGACGCGTTGCTGCTGACCGCCGGAAAGCTGGGCAGGATAGTGGCGCAGGCGATGCGCCATGCCGACTCGCTCCAGGGATTCGATTACGCACTTGCGTCGTTCCTGCTTGTTCAGGCCAGTACGATAGGTCAGCGGCAGTTCCACGTTCTCGAACACCGTCAGGTCGCCGATCAGGTTGAATGCCTGGAAAATAAAACCTATCTCGCGATTGCGAATGTGAGCGCGCTGGGCATGATCCAGATCCTGGACTCTCGTACCGTTGAGTGTGTACTGACCACCGCTGGGGGTATCGAGCAGCCCCAGAATCGATAGCAGGGTCGACTTGCCGCAGCCAGACGGGCCCGAAATACAGACGTAATCCCCCTCGGTCATCTCGAAGTGCACGCCGAACAAGGCATGGGTCTCGACATCTTCGGTGTAGAACATCTTTTTAAGATCTTCCAGCTTGATCAAGGTCTCCGGCGTGTTTCGGGTGGCCTTCTGGTTAGGGCGTGCAACGATACTGCTCATGGGTATCTTTCCTTTAGTTGAGTCGGATTCGGTCGTGGTCACCCCACGCCGATGTATCGGACAGAATGACTTGTTCTCCGGGGGCAAGCCCCTGAATGATTTCGATGGCGTTGACCGAACTGCGACCAAGCTCCACCGGCACCCGAATGGCTTCGCGGCCATCCTCGGTGAGTTTGAACAGATTGATAGTTGAATGTGGCTGGCCAAAGGCGGGCCGCACTGCGTAGACCACATTTTCCAGACGTTCCAGTTCGATTGTCCCGTCCACTGACAGGTCAGGGCGTGCACCCTTGGGCAGTTCGCCGTTGAGCTCGACATCAACCTGTACGGTGCCGGCTTGAACGGCTGGATCAATACGAATGACGCGACCGTCGACAATGCTGTTTCGGGTGTCGATTTTTACCAGCTGGCCAATCTGAATGTCTCGGGCCTGTGTCTCGGCAATCCGAAGCTCTGCCTGCAAATCATCCGGGCGCGCCACCCGAGCAATATTGGCCCCCAGAGTAACGCGCTGGCCTTGTTCGACAGGAACCTGTTGGAGCACCCCGGCAATGCCGGCCTTGACCTGCAGGGAATCAAGCTGTGCCATGCTGCGTTCGTAAGCATTTCGCTGCAGATCAAGACGGGCCTCTTGCGAATCCATTTGGGCCGTGACCGATGCAGCAAACTGAACCAGACGCTCTTGCTCGGCCTCGAGGCGGAACTTCAGTTGTTCCGCCAATAGTTCTGAGCGACGGTACTGGATTGTCGCTACGATTCCACTTTTGTGAAGAGCCCTTTCGGCTTCAGCCTGTAGGCGAGCGCTTTCGTATTCGGCCCGTGCAATGGTCACCTCTATGCGCATATCCAGTTGCTGATTACCTAAGCGCAACGCCATTTGGGCCAAATCCGCCTCGGCGGCAATTAGTGCAAAACGGGATTCTTCGGTCTGTTGAACCAGGTCCAGATTGGACATCTCGATAATAACTGTGTCCGGTTCCACCGCCGCTCCTGGACGAACGAGGATGCGCTCGATTCGCCCTTCGGCCTGGGCCGACACCCAGCGGATCTCTGTGGGCACCAGCACGCCAGGGCCGCGCACTTGGCGCAGCATCTCGCCCTGACGCACCGTATCTACCCAAACGGAGGCTCGCGACACGCTGGGGGCGGCCGGCTCAATCTGGGCTAGAACAATACTGACAGCAATGACAGGGGCCACAATGCCGATGCCGACGATGATGCGCCGCCTATTTTTTTGGCGTCTGATTTCTGGGCGTATGATATCCATGGCGGGGCTATAGGCAGCAAATGTGCCAGGAGCGCCCTTCCTCCTGAAAGGCGGTTAACATGCGGCCTGAAAACGGAAAACGGATGTCTTCTGGCTGAATGCTTTCACGGAATCGGGAATCCAGTCCCGAATGTGGGACAGGTAAAAGCAAGGGATTGAGGGCGATTGCGTTGTTGATGACCGAGTCAATTCTCCCACGCTCACCGCTGCTGGCTAGGTGAGATAGATGTTATCGTTCTAATGACTGTTCATCTGGGGCTAACAGGTTCCGGAAGTATATCTGCTGTTATGTTCTCCACCCGCGTGACCCCGGCCAGCGCCATAGTCACGCGCATTTCCTGCGCGAAAAGTTGTAGCAGCTCACTCACTCCCGCCTTTTGCCGCGCCGCCAGGGCATACACCCAGGGGCGACCAATCATCACTGCTTGAGCGCCGAGCGCCAGGGCGCGCACCACGTCCAGGCCCGAGCGAATGCCGCTGTCCATTAGGATGCAGGTGTCGCCCGCCACGGCATCGGCAACGCGGGGCAGGGCGCTGATCGCGGAGGGGGCACCGTCCAGTTGGCGGCCGCCGTGGTTGGATACCACTATGCCGTCCACACCCAGATTGGCGGCGGTGCGCGCATCTTCCGGATCGAGAATGCCCTTGATGACAAACTCCCCCGGCCATTCGGCGCGAATTCTGTCCAGGTCGTCCCAGGTTACTGTTGGGTCAAAGTTTTTGCCCAGCCAGGCCCAGAATTCATCAATGCCTGCATTCTGACCGAGTACCGGCGCGATGTTACCCAAATTGTGGGGGCGTCCCAGCAGGCCCACATCCCACAGCCAATGGGGTTTTACCAATGCCTGGGTCATGCGCGTGAGTTTGCGCCGTAAGGGGCTGCCGCCGGACAACCCCGAGCGCATATCCCGGTAGCGAGTGGCGGGTACGGGCATGTCCACGGTAAATAACAGGGTGCGGGTGCCAGCCTCTCGGGCGCGGGCCAGCATCTCCCGCAAAAAGCCTCGGTCGCGCATCAGGTAAAGCTGAAACCAAATGGGGTTTTGTACGGCGCCGCGCACCTCGTCGATAGCGCAGGCGGAGACGGTAGAAAGGCAAAAAGGCACCCCCGCTTCTTCGGCGGCCTGGGCGGCTTGGACCTCGCCGCGCCGAGCGTTGAGCCCGGCGATGCCAACCGGTGCCAGTACCAGGGGCATGGCCAAATCCTGGCCCAGGATGTGGGTGTGGGAGGAGACCTCGGATACATTGCGCAGCACTCGTTGGCGCAGCTCTATGGCTTGCAGGTCGCTTTGGTTGCGGTTGAGGGTGGATTCGCTGAAGGCGCCACCGTCGATATATTCAAATAAAAAATGGGGCAGGCGGCGGCGAGCTTGCTCCCGGTAGTCATGCGTGTTGGCGAGGATCATGTGGGCTTGTGCCTGTATTACGGTCTTGAAGACATTAGGCTGGGATACTAGCATATTTCACAAGTAAATTTTGTTTTACTTATAAATGTTTGGTGTGGTATATCTGCCAGGCCTGCTACCTTGAATGCTCACTTTGACACCCAGTGCTTCTGCTGATATACAAGCACGGCACCACCAATTGCACTTATACCAATAAACAAAATTAGGTTTCGGCGAGATTTATGAAGCACTCCGATTTAGAGTTATCTGCCCCCTCCGCCCAGGACGAGCAGGAGCGTAAATACCGCGCCCCTGCCTTGGAAAAAGGCCTGGATATTCTTGAACTGCTTGCGCGCCAAGGGCAGGCGATGACCACCTCCCAAATGGCCAATATGCTGGGCCGCTCCGTGAGCGAGCTGTTTCGCATGGTGCTGGCTCTGGAATATCGTGGCTATATAGCGCCAGCGGGCGATGGCCGCGATGGTTACACCCTCACTAACAAGCTATTTACCTTGGGGATTTCCCAAGGCTCGGCGCGGGTGCTGCTGGAGGCGGCCCTGCCGGTGATGAAGGAGCTGAGTCGCGACCTGGGCCAGTCCTGCCATATGGCGGTGGCTTCGGGCGATCAGATAGTGGTGGTGGCGCGTATCGAAAGCCCGATGGATTTGGGGTTTTCCGTGCGGGTGGGTTATCGCCGCCGCTTGATCGATACCAACTCCGGGGTGTTGCTCTTCGGCCATGCACCGGAGGAAATCCAAACCCACTGGTTGCCTCAGCTGCGTGAATCGGCGACGCCGGAGCAAATTGAGCGGTTCCTGGGGCGCACCCAGTCGGCGGTGGCCGAAGGCTATATTCAATCGTCCAGTGAATTTGTTGAAGGCGTAACGGATATTTGTGTGCCGGTAATGGGTATGCAGGGGGCAGTGGCCAGCCTCATAGTGCCTTTTATCATGATCAAATCCCAGACCATTGGCCCCGAGGATGTGCTCGATAAACTCAAGCAGGCGGCAAGGCGCATCGCTGAACTATTGAACGATTAACGTCTAGGGATGTGGCGATTGCTCTTCCCCGTCGCGGTTAAAATTCCTGTCCCTGACGAGTTCCGGTAGAATCGCCAGCGTCTATTTGCGCTGATCTACCGGAAACCTCCATGAAGCAGTTTTTGTCACTTGCAATCCTGATGACCCTGGCCACCCCCGCCCTGGCGGATATCTTCGCGGTGTTCCGCAACGAGGATGGCAGCACCAAGTGGCAGTATGTCGCCAACTTTTCCAGCAGTGTGCTGATTATTACCCTGCTGATTGTGCTGGGCTTTTTGATTCGCGCCCACCAGCGCGCCGTTCGCTCCAACCGCGCCCTCACCGAAATGAAAGCCACCCTCGAAGAGCGGGTGGCCCAGCGCACCGCCGTTTTGCAGGAAACCACCGAAATCCTGCGCAGCAACCAGGCCTATATCACCAGTATTGTGGATTCCATGCCGGTGATGTTGATTGGCCTCAGTGATCAGCTGGAGGTTACCCAATGGAATCGGGTGGCGGAAAAGATCACTGGCCGCCCCTTTGCCGATGTGCGCGGCCTCAATCTGTGGAAGGCCTATCCCAGCATTACCCTCACCGAGGCGCAGGTGGATGAGGTGCGCAAAACCCGCGAAACTCGCCTGATCAAGCACCGTCAGCCCGGCCAATACTGCTTTGACATTACCGTCTATGCCCTGAGCGAGGAAGCGGGTACCGATTTGGTGATCCTGGTATCCGATGTGACCAAGCAGGTGAATGCCGAAACCAAATTGGCCGAGCGCGACAAGATTTCGTCCATGGGCGAGTTGGCCTCGGCCATGGCCTACGACCTGAGCCTGCCGCTGCAAACGATTTCCTCCAGCCTGCTCACTGCCCAACACCAACTGGCCGATGCCGAGGTGGTGGACATAAAAAATGCCCTGGGCAGTGCCATCAAGATGGCCCAGCAGAGCGCTGCACAAGCGGGTGCTATTGCACAAAACCTGCTTGATCTGGCGCGCAGCCACAGCGTGGCCAAGCAACCGGTGCAGATCCAGCAGATCATGGAGCGCAGCCTGCTGCTGGCCAATAATCTGTTCGTTGACGCCTCTGGCCTGAGGTTTGCGGATATCTCCCTCAATCG
>CBFGWO010000084.1:0-14336 GCA_965652595.1 uncultured Cellvibrio sp.
CGATGAGCCGGTTGATCTTTGGGGGCTGGGTGGGAGATGGCGGTTTTAGGCCATTGCTTCGCTGATATAACCACCAGCGCGCAGGTAATCGCGCAGGCGCGCCAGACTGTGGTCGCTGGCTTCGCTGGCGGTATCTATCTGTAACTCGGGGCGCTCTGGCGCCTCGTACACCGAATCAATCCCGGTAAAGTCCTGGATATCGCCGCGCCTGGCTTTGCGGTAGAGCCCCTTGGGGTCGCGCGCCTCACACACTGCCAGTGGCGTGTTCACATACACCTCGATCAATTTCCCTTCACCCAGGTGTGCGCGAATCTGTTGGCGGCTGGCGCGCAAAGGCGAGATGGCGGCCACCAGCACAATAAAACCGCTGTCGCAAAAGAGTTTGGCCACAGCGCCAACACGGCGGTTGTTTTCCTCGCGATCTGCGAGGCTATAGCCCAGGTCCGCGCACAGGCCCTTGCGCAGCTCATCGCCATCCAACAGCTTGGTCAGATAGCCTTGGGCGCTTAAATCTTGCGCCAGCGATTGCGCCAGGGTGGATTTGCCCGCGCCACTCAATCCGGTAAACCAGATAACGCAGGGGCGGGGTGCGACTTTGAGTGATAACAATTGAGTCATAGTGAGTTATGGGTTGTCCTTGAATGGTTAAAGCAACAGCGGTGGCCAGTATGCCCGCTTTGTCTTTAGCGCCTATACTTTTTCTGTCTGCTTGCCTGTTTGTTCGCTAACTCGATCCGGAGGTGAGATTATGTCTGCAAAAGTTCCCCCCAGTGTGCGTGAAACCAGTGAAAATCCGTTGAATCCACTGGAGTTGTTACGCGATGGTACATCCCAGGAGATAGATGACCTGGTCAAGCTGGAATTGGCGGCGGAGGAAATGATCGACGAAGAGCGCGCATTATTGGGCGCCTATTTGTCGGAGGACGCCAATAAAGTTCGCAGCTTCTGGCACGAATTTAAAGGCGAAGTGGAGCTGCTGGAGTTAGAGGTGGGTCAATGGCTGTTGAGTGCCGCCGATCCCAGTCGAGTGGAGTGGCAGATCAGCCACTGGTGGGATAGCGATGACCCGGCCCAAGTGCATTAATTCAAACAAGCTGTATTAATCCAAAAAGTTAGAACAACGAGAGAGCTATGATCAACCCGCATTCAGGGCGCTTGCGCCCTTTGTCTTTTATTAACCCCCGTTTTTTATTCACCTTTTTACTCTTTGTCAGCGGGTGGTTGCTCGCTCAGGGGAGCCTTGCTCAAGTGTCCGAACTACCCATCAACTTGCCAACTAGCCCCATCCCCCTCTGGCCGGAAAAGCCCCGCGTTAGCCCCGACCGCGAAAAACTCGAAAACAACCGTCTCTACGCCGTGGATAACCCCGCTATGGTGCCTTTCTGGCCTGAGCAGGCCAGGGCCAATGGCGCCGCAGTGGTGCTCTTTCCCGGCGGCGGCTATGTGCGCCTGGCGGTTGATATTGAAGGTGAGCATATCGCCCGCTGGCTCAACGAGCGGGGCGTGGCAGTGTTTATGGTCAAGTACCGGATGCAGGAATACGGCTTTCCGGCGCCTTTGCTCGATGGACTGCGTGCGGTGCGCCTGGTGCGCAGCCAGGCGGAGGACTGGGGGCTGGATTCGCAGCGGATCGGTGTGATGGGCTTTTCTGCCGGTGGCCATCTGGCCGCCAGTGTGACTACCCGTTATGGCTTTCGCGACCCGGCGGGTGGTGAAGATCCCTTGGGCAAGGTCAGTGCCCGCCCGGATTTCTCGATTCTGGGTTACCCGGTGATCACCCTCGAAGGCCCGGATGCCCATGAAGGCTCCCGCCGCGCGCTACTGGGGGAATCGCCCTCGGAGCAGCTGGTGCGCGAGAACTCACTTCAGCATCAGGTAAAGCAGGGGGTGCCGCCAGTGTTTATGCTGCATGGCATCGGTGACAAGGCAGTGCCTGTGGGCAACAGCCTGGTGTTCTTCGAGAAGGTGCAGCGCTACAACAAGTCCTCGGAGCTGCACGTTTATCCCACCAACAGCCACGGCTTTGGCATGCGCGAAGGGGAGGGCACTGCCTCCAACTGGCCCCAGGCGCTGGAAGCCTGGCTACAACAGCTGGAAATACTGCCGCTGGTGGAAAAATAAGCCCCGCGTCACCTTGCGGCCGGGGCGGCACTGGCATACAATCGCGGCCCCTGAAAACCCCTATACGACGCTAGTCCCAAATGCCAAGGCATGTCGCCCGGCTACTTCGTGTCGTCCAAGTGTGATTGGAGCAAGTATGTACGCAATTTTTGAAAGCGGTGGCAAACAGCACCGTGTGGTGGAAGGCGAAACCCTGAAGCTCGAAAAAATCGAAGTTGCCACTGGCGGCAAGATCGAATTCGACAAGGTTTACCTGGTAGCCAAGGGCGAAGACATTAAAATTGGTGCCCCGGTTGTTGAGGGTGCCAAAGTGGTCGCCGAAGTGGTTTCCCACGGCCGCGCCGACAAGGTGAAGATCATCAAATTCCGTCGTCGTAAGCACCACATGAAGCGTCAAGGTCATCGTCAGTGGTTCACTGAAGTGAAAATCACTGGTATCACAGGTTAAGAGGAGTTTAGAAAATGGCTCACAAGAAAGCAGGCGGTAGTACCCGCAACGGTCGCGATTCCAACGCCAAGCGTCTCGGCGTTAAAGTGTTCGGCGGCCAAGCCATCAATGCCGGTGGCATCATCGTGCGTCAGCGCGGCACCCAATTTCACCCAGGTGTGAACGTGGGTCTGGGCAAAGACCACACCCTGTTCGCCAAAGCCGATGGCTTTGTGAAGTTCGAAGTTAAAGGTGAATTCAACCGTAGATTCGTCAGTATTGTTACTGCCTGATCTATCGGTGAATGCCTCGCCTGTCTCCTGACGGGCACCCGTAAAAAGCCCTGCCGCTCGACCGTCAGGGCTTTTTGCATTTTTTAGCACCAATTTATGAGGAGTTGGCGTAGAGGGGTGTGAAACCGTCGCCAGCATGGATGCTGGCGACGAGCCTACAAGGATGTATTCACGGCGCGTCTCACACACCTTAACGCCAACTCCAACCCACTACCCTTGGAGTAACCCGTGAAATTTGTCGATGAAGCCCCTATTCAGGTACACGCTGGAAAAGGTGGCAATGGCATGATGAGCTTCCGCCAGGAAAAATTTATCGCCAAAGGCGGCCCCAATGGCGGCGACGGCGGTGACGGTGGCAGCGTCTATCTTATCGCCGACGAAAACCTCAACACCCTGATCGACTACCGCTTTCAGCCCAAATACAAAGCAGAAGACGGTAAAAAAGGTGGCAGTAAAGACTGCACCGGTCACAAGGGTGCCGATCTCATTCTGCCGGTGCCGGTAGGCACCACTGTTATCGACATGGACACCGAAGAAGTCTTCGGTGACCTCACCGAACACGGCCAAAAACTCAAGGTCGCCCAAGGCGGTTTTCATGGCCTGGGTAACACCCGGTTTAAATCCAGTACCAACCGCGCACCGCGCAAAACCACCCAGGGCACACCGGGTGAAATGCGCAACCTCAAGCTGGAATTAAAAGTCCTCGCCGATGTGGGCATGCTCGGTTTGCCCAATGCAGGCAAATCCAGTTTTATCCGCGCGGTCAGCTCCGCCAAACCCAAGGTGGCCGACTACCCTTTTACCACCCTGGTGCCTAACCTGGGTGTGGTTAAAGTGCAGCAATACCGCAGCTTTGTGATTGCCGACATTCCCGGGCTGATTGAAGGAGCTGCCGAAGGTGCGGGCCTGGGTGTGCGCTTTCTCAAGCACCTCACCCGCTGCCGCTTGATGATGCACATGGTGGACATGGCGCCGCCCGATGGTTCAGATCCGGCGGAAAACGTGCGCGTTATCGCCGAAGAATTGCAAAAATTTAGTAGCACCCTGGCGCAGCGCGAGCGCTGGTTGCTGCTCAACAAAATTGATCTCTTGCCGCCAGATGAAGTTGAGGCTCGCTGCCAGCAGGTGGTGGATCAACTCGGCTGGACTGGCCCGGTGTTTCGCATTTCGGCGCTCAACCGCGAAGGTACAGATGTGATCGCGGGCAGAGCCATGGATCACCTCGAAGCCATTTGGGCCGAAGAGCGCGAAAACCCGGAAGCCAAAGAGCGCGAACTGCAATTGCAACAGCAAATGGCGCAGGAAGCGCGCGCGCGTATTGAAGAGTTGCGTGAAGCCTGGCGCGCCGCCAAGCGCGCACGCGGTGAAGATGATGACGACTTTGATGACGACGACTATGATGTCGAGGTCGAATACGTTCGTTACTAGAGTGAGTGACCAAAACCTTTCATGAGTAAACGCGACCTTATCCCCCAGGCCAAGCGCTGGGTTGTCAAAATTGGCAGCGCACTCTTAACCAACGATGGCAAGGGGCTGGATGCGGCCGCGATTGCCGGTTGGGTGGCGCAAATGGCACAACTGCGCCAGCAGGGCATCGAAGTGGTGCTGGTGTCTTCCGGTGCTGTGGCGGCAGGTATGCGCCGCTTGGGCTGGAGCACTCGCCCCACCGAGATTCATCAGTTGCAGGCCGCCGCTGCGGTGGGCCAGATGAGCCTGGTGCAAACCTACGAAGTGGAATTTCAGCGCTACGGTTTGCTCACCGCCCAGGTGTTGCTCGATCACGATGATCTTTCCTCCCGCGAACGCTACCTCAATGCGCGCTCTACGCTTAAAACCCTCATTGGTCTCGGTGTTGTGCCGGTAATCAACGAAAACGATACGGTGGTCACCGACGAAATTCGCTTCGGCGATAACGATACTCTCGCAGCTTTGGTGGCCAATTTAATCGAAGCTGATTTGCTGGTGATTCTGACTGATCAACTGGGCATGTACGACTGCGATCCACGCACCAATCCCGCCGCCAGTTTGCTCAGCGAATTGGCGGCGGATGATACGCGCCTGGAGCATATGGCGGGCGGCGGTGGCCTGCTCGGTCGCGGCGGCATGATTACCAAGGTGCGCGCCGCGCGGGTTGCGGCGCGCTCCGGTGCCGACACACTGATCGTCGGTGGACGTATTGAAAACGCCATGCTGCGTTTGCGCGAAGGCGAAAACCTGGGCACTTTTTTATGGGCCCAGCATCAGCCGCAGGCGGCGCGCAAACGCTGGATCTCCGGCCAGCTGCAAACTCGCGGCACCCTGGTGCTGGATGCGGGTGCGGTCAAAGTCTTGCGCGAGCAGGGCAAGAGTTTGCTGCCGGTGGGTGTGCGCGAGGTGCGTGGTAATTTTACCCGTGGTGATATGGTGATTTGTGTTGCGCCTGACGGCGAGGAAATTGCGCGCGGCCTGGCCAATTATCACGCCGACGAAGCGCGCAAAATCATGGGCAAGCCCACGGCAAAAATTGCTGAACTGCTTGGTTTTAAAGGTGAAGACGAATTGATTCACCGCGATAACCTGGTGCTTTCCTGAGGTTATGCCCGCACCCATGAAAGCCAGTACCCTGCGCCGCTTGGTCAACCTCTGGCCACCCTTGTTTTTTTCCGGTATCAGTGCCACGCGCATCAGCGACGACTATCGCGAAATAGATGTGTGCATGAAACTGCGCTGGTACAACCGCAACTACGTGGGCACCCAGTTTGGCGGTAGCCTCTTTGCCATGACCGATCCCTGGTACATGCTGATGTTGATGCACAACCTGGGCAACGACTATTTTGTGTGGGACAAGCAAGCTGACATAGATTTTATTGCGCCGGGCCGCAGCCATGTGACAGCGCACTTTCACTTGGATGACACTATCCTGCGCGAAATTCGCGAGCGCACGGCGGGTGGCCAAAAATTCCTGCCGAAATTTACTGTTTCCATTCTTGATCAAGAGCAAAACCTGGTTGCCAAGGTCGAAAGGCGTCTCTATGTGCGCAAAAAACCCCGCGCGCGCAACTCAGACTCGAGTGATACCGATGAAAATTCCTAAGCGCCTGCAACCCCTGGCGGAAGATGGCCTGATCGACGAAGTGCTGTTTCAGTTAATGAGCGGCAAGGAAGCGCAGGTGTATGTGGTGCGCTGCGGCGATCAGGTGCGCGCTGCCAAGGTTTACAAGGAATCCAACAAGCGCAGTTTTAAACAGGCGGTGCAATATCAGGAAGGCCGCAGTGTGCGCAACACGCGCCGCGCACGTGCGATGGCCAAGGGCACGCGCTTCGGCCAAAAGCAACACGAAGAAGCCTGGCTCAATGCGGAGGTCGAAGCTCTCTACCGCCTGGCCGCTGCCGGTGTGCGTGTGCCCCAGCCTCAGGGCTTTGTGGAAGGCGTGTTGCTGATGGATTTGGTGGTGGATGAAGAGGGTGATCCGGCTCCGCGCCTGGATGACCTGGCGTTTGATCCCGAAACCGCGCGGGATTTTCACGGGCGCTTGATGCGCGAAATTGTGCGCATGCTCTGTGCCGGTTTGGTTCATGGCGACCTGTCGGAATTTAACGTGCTGGTGGATAGCCAGGGGCCGGTGATTATCGACCTGCCGCAAGCGGTCAATGCGGCGGGAAACAACAGCGCCAAAATGATGCTGCTGCGCGACGTAAACAACATGACCCAGTATTTTGGCCAGTATGACCCCAGCCTTTTGCTGACTCACTATGGCGAGGAAATCTGGGATCTGTACGAGCGCGGCAGCCTGCACCCGGAGGTTCCGCTAACGGGGCATTTTGCCCAGGCCAATGTCGAAGCCGATATCGCCACTATGTTGCGCATCATCGAACACGCCAAACAGGAAGAGGAGGAGCGCAAGGAGCGCGAGCGAGCAGCGCGGGAAGGGGAATTCTAATCCAGCAATCTTCGGCGCTCCTGCTAGGCTTAAGGCACCTACCCTTGCGTATTACCCCCTACGCGAGCCAGCCTCAGGATATCCACCATGACCGATGTACCCATGACCGATGTACCTATGGGCGGCACCAACAGTGATTCTTCTGCGCCTTTTTGCCACTACGATGAAGGCGCGCGCCTTGCCGCCCTGCGTCGCTACCAAATCCTCGATACCCCCGCTGAGCCTGCTTTTGATGACCTGGTGCGACTTATTGCTCGCATTTGCGATACCCCGATTGCCGTTATCAACCTGATAGACGAAAACCGCCAATGGTTTAAATCGGAGCTGGGCCTGGGTGTGCGCGAAACCACCAAGGATGTCTCCATCTGTGTGCATGCGCTCATGCAGCAGGACATTTTTATTGTGCCGGATACGCTGCTGGACCCACGCTTTGCCAATAATCCCCTGGTGACCGGCAAACCCCATCTGCGTTTTTATGCGGGCGCCCTGCTCGAAACCAGCGACGGCTTTCCCCTGGGCACCCTCTGCGTACTTGATTACCAGCCGCGCCAGCTCAACCCTCTGCAACTGGAAGCCCTGCAAACCCTGGCGCGGCAAACCATGCGCCTGATTGAGCTCTACTACGTCAATCGCTTGCAGGCGGATATGCTGCATGAACTGGAGGAGGCGCGGGAAAAAATGGCGGTACTCGCCTCCACTGATGCGCTTACCGGGCTGATGAATCGCCGCGCCTTCAGCGAGCGCCTCAAGCAGGAGCATGCGCTCTTGCAGCGCCGTTCGGGCCGGGCGAGCCTGTTGATGGTTGATTTGGATAATTTCAAAGGCCTGAACGACACCCACGGCCACCAGACGGGCGACGATGCGCTGAAGATTTTCGCGCGGATTTGCACTGAGGTTTTTCGCAGCGCCGATGTGGTGGCGCGCTGGGGCGGCGAGGAATTTATTGCGCTACTGCCAGACACGGATTTGCACCAGGCGGTGTCGGTGGCGGAGCGTCTGCGCACCCAATTTGCGCAGGTTCCGATACCGGCAGAGGAGGGGGATGTCTACCTGACCCTGAGCGTGGGCGCCCTGGTGATGGACGGATCTGAAGCCATACGGCCAATGATGCGGCGCCTGGATGACCTGCTCTATGCCGCCAAAGAGCAAGGGCGCAACCGGGTGGTGGCCGAATAGTTTTCTCTGCTGGCCAAAAATTTGCTGCGAAAGCTGTGTTAAGCAGACTCATAGGGAATCGCCTATGCAAACTCATCGCTTTCAACTGCTCTTGCTCGACCTGGATGGCACTCTCTACGTGGGAGATCAGGTTATTCCCGGCACACCGGACGCGCTGCAACAACTGCGTGCGCGGGGCTATCAACTGCGCTTTCTCACCAACACCACCACGCGATCCCAGGCGCAACTGCTCACTCAACTGCGCGCTATGGGCTTTAGTCTGACCCAGGACGAACTTATCAGCGCACCCGCCGCCGCGCGTTTGGAGCTGCGTGCGCGCCAGCAGGCACTGGGTCGCCCCCTGCGACTTTGGCCGGTGGTTGACCCGGCCATAGCGCTGGATTTTGCTGAATTTGTGCACGACGAAAAACATCCCGACGCCATAGTGTTGGGCGATATTGGCGAGCGCTGGGATCTGGCGCTGATCAACCGTCTGTTTAATGCCATGCACGCCGGTGCCGAGTTGATTGCGTTGCACAAAAACCGCTACTGGCAAACCGCCGAAGGTCTGAAAGCGGATATAGGTCTGTTTGTTGCCGGACTGGAGTATGTGGCTTCGCAGCAGGCGCAGATTATGGGTAAACCCTCGCCTGCTTTTTTTCAGCGGGTGCTCGACTCGGTAGGTGTACTTCCTGCCCAGGCACTCTTGGTGGGTGATGATGTGGATTCGGATGTGGGCGGTGCTCAGGCCATGGGTATCTGTGGCCTGCTTGTCAAAACGGGAAAATATCGTCAGGCCTATGTGGAAAAATCGGCGATAAAACCCGATGCTATCCTGCCCAGCCTGGCAGACTTGCCGGATTGGCTTTCACAGGAATAGTTGCAAGGAAATCTTTATGTCCCATCGTTTGTTGTTAGTGGCGGCCTTGATGTCGCCGGCAGTAGTGGCCTGCCCGGTCGCTAGTGATCTGGAGCAAGGTATTCGCGTCGCCTTTGATGACGACACCTGGTCTGTGTACAAGCGCGAAGGCGCCGATACAGTTACCGAGTCCAGCTTTTACGATACCGCCAAGCTCAATTACATCTACCACCTGTACCGGGGTTTGGTTGAAACCCGCTATGTGGAGATGAATGATCGCGGCACCCGCATTAGCAGTACATCAAATTACACTTACGATTTTCCACTCTCGTCGCTGGATAAGGTGGCGCCTGGCTTGCGCCTGAAAGGCGCGCAAACTGAATCTGCCTCTGATGGTTTTGAGGAGACCATTCCTTATCGATTGCGTGTGCAAGAAGAGGTAGAGGTCAACATCGGCAAGTGCCGTTATCAGGGCCTGCCGATGGTGACTCGCTATGATTACGAAGATGAGAAAGAGTGGGTGGTGTTGATGTATTTGCCTGCGCTGGGTTTTTCATACACCGTTGAAATTAAAAACGACGACGGCATCGAAAAATACCGGGCCACCAAAATCGAGAAGGTTAAAAAGTAATTTGCGTGTAATCCAGAATCGCACTCAGCCCGGCGGTGCCACCAAAAATATAAATAGCGCAAATGATGCCTTCACCAATTGAGGTGCCCAGCAGGGTCTTCCACAGTTTTATGCGCAGCACACTGCACACGTACACAATCATATCGGTGGGCACCACGGGCAGAAATCCCCAGGCGCTAATCACCATGAGTTCGCGCTCTTTTAGCAGATTGGTCAGGCGTTCTACCTGCTTGGGGTAGTGGGTATGAAAATAGTGATCAAAACGAAGGTGCCGGGCCATAAAGTAAACAATCGCCGATGACGAATAAACCGCGAGCTGGTTAACCAAAAACAGCGGCCAGGGAGGAAACACCAAAATTCCGGCGAGAACAATCGGGGTTGAAGGAATCAGGGTAAATCCGCGCAGGGTGGAAATCACAAAATAGCCCAGTAAACCGAGCACTAGGTTATCGGAAAAGAATTGACGGATATTTTGCGGTGTAAAGAATTCGGGAAAAAAGAAATACAGTGACAGTGATGTAACCACCAGCGTTAACCAGGTGTACAAGCCAAAAAAATTGACGGTTTCCAGTTGCTCTTTATGCACAGTGTTGGGCGGGATCTTTAGTCATGCGGTAAACAAACGCCGGTAGTATGTTCAGTGCAACAAAATCAACGCCATCCATGGGTTTGCCAAAAATAGACTCTATGTCTTGTTTGTTGCTGCGAAAATATTGGTATTGCAGATAGATACCGCCGTCCCGGAGCCCAAATTTCAGAGAGGTTATCACTTTGTGCAGAAAGGCATTGTTGTCCTTCATTGCCTCGAAGTTCTTCAAGGGCAATGACGATAGGATGACATCGTACTTACCGGCTTCAGTCAATAATTCGGTGACGCAGCAGTTGTGCAGCCGGACCTGTTTGTCGGGGTTGTTGCTCATTAATTGCTCTATCCATGGATTGTATTCTGCCTTGATTTCACACACATCCAGTTGCGATTTGTGACACATACGCTGGATGATTTCGCGCGTAAAGGCTCCCCGGCCGCTGCCAATTTCCAGAATCTGCCGGGGTTGGGAAAAGTCTATTTTCCCAACCATGGACTTAACTAAAAAGCCGGAACTGCTAACAATAAGCCCATCTTCGGTGATATTGCGCCTGATGTTTTTATAGATCTTGAAGAGCATTGTTTCCCCGTGCGTAAGCCCTTTAGCGCGCTGAGAGTCGCCGATTGGTGGGGGATTGTATGCTGAAAACGCAGGTTGTTGAAGTTAATTCAAAGGCCTGATGCCTCACACTAGCAATATCAGATGACTGTTTGGTGACGGAGGTTATTTGGCAAATTCCGGAGCCGCCTCGGTTTTACCGGCCCAGCGATCAAAGAGCAAATACACCGCCGGTGTGGTGTAAAGGGTTAGCAGCTGACTCACTGCCAGGCCGCCGATAATGGTGATACCCAGTGGCAGACGCAACTCCGAGCCCTCATTAAAGCCGAGCACCAAAGGCACAGCGCCAAGCAGGCCAGCCAGGTTCGTCATGAGTATGGGGCGTAGGCGCAACATGGCGGCTTTGTGAATGGCTTCCATGGACGAGAGCCCTTCGCGGCGCTCCGCGTCTATCGCGAAGTCGATCATCAAGATGGCATTTTTCATTACTATGCCGATCAACAAAAATAATCCCAAGAGTGCAATCAAGCTGAAGGGTGTATCACTCAGGCGCAGCGCCAGCAAAGCACCCACACCCGCCGAGGGCAGGGTAGAAAGAATCGTGAGCGGGTGGATGGTGCTTTCGTAAAGAATGCCGAGTACCAGATACACCGCGAGCAACACACCCAAAATCAAAATCACCGGGTCCTGATCCAGCCCTGGCGTACTTGGCCCCCAGCCTCCGGAACGGGTGCCAGGCGCGCCTATGTGAACATCATTGGGCACCATGATTTTGGCGAGCATATTCTCAATGGCGGCATCAGCCTGTTCCTGGGTGACGCCTTCGGCCAGCTCATAGCCGATGCTGTCGGACGCAAACTGACCAGTGTGGCGCACGCGATCATTAGCGACGCCGTAACCGAAGCTTGCGAAAGTTGATAGTGGCACTCGCTCACCGCTGCGGGTGATTACCTGAATTTGGTCAAGCACGGCGGGTGTTTCTGTGTAACCTGGCTCCAGTTCCATCACCACCCGATATTGGTTGAACTCGTCGTACATGGTGGAGACTTGTCGCTGCGAAAAAGAGTTGTTGAGCAGCGAAGCTACCATGGACATATCTACACCCAGGCGTTGTGCGGCTTCGCGATCAATATCGATGACGACTTGCTGGGTACCGTCTTCACGTGCGCCATCAATGTTGGCCAGCTCTTCCATCTCTTCCATGGCGCGGGTAATTTTAAAAGCCCATTCACGCAAGGGCTGCAATTCGCCCGCCAATAAAATCAGTTCGTGTTGGCTGCGACTGAAGGGTGAAGAAAGACGAATATCCTGATCCACGTTAACCATCATGCGCCCGCCCGCTTGCACAGGCATGTTGCGGCGCAAACGATCAACGACGGCAGTTGCCGATTCACCGCGCTCTGCCATGGGTTTAAGGCTAACGCGCATCCAGGCATTGCTCGTGCCATTGCCGCCGCCACTGGAGCCAAACACATCTTCAATTGCCGGATCAGAAAGTAAAAACTGGCGGAAGGTTTCAATTTTTGGCTGCATCAACTGAAACGAAAAACCATCGTCGCCGCGAATCCAGCCGGTGAGCTGGCCGGTATCCTGTTCGGGCAACATGATTTTTGGCGTGTCGATATAGAGGTAAATATTAACGCCAATAACACCGCACAAAAGTAGCAGCACCAAAAAGCTGTGGCGCAGCGCCCAGCGCAAGCTCACCGCGTAACCCTGTTTGATATCGCTGAAAATACTTGGGCGTTCGCTTTTTTGGGATTTAGGTTTGGCGCGCAGCAAATGGGCGCAGAGGCTAGGTGTGAGGCTGAGCGACACCGCCAGTGAAATCAGCATGGCAGCGGCCAGGGTGATAGAAAATTCGCGAAACAATTTTTCGACCACACCGCCCATAAAAATAATGGATACAAAGATCACTACCAGGGTGATGTTCATCGCCAGCAGGGTAAAGCCTACTTCGCGTGATCCTTGCAGTGCTGCTTTCAAGGGCGAAAGCCCCGCCTCTATGTGTCGCTTGATGTTCTCCAACACCACAATGGCATCGTCCACCACCAGACCTGCGGCTACGATCAACGCCATGATCGACAGATTGTTGAGCGAAAATCCAAATAAATACATCACCGAAAAAGCGCCGATGATGGATACGGGAATGGCCAGGCAGGGAATCAAGGCGCTGCGCGCACTACCCAAAAAGGCCCAAACCACGCCGACCACCAATAGCACCGCCAAAATCAGGGTGACTTGCGCTTCTTTAAGCGTGGCGCGAATGCCGGGGGATCTGTCCATCACCACTTTTAATTCGGTGTCGGCGGGCATGAGTGCGCGCAACGCGGGCAATTGTTCGTTAATCGCGTCGATGGTTTCAACAATATTGGCGCCGGTTTGACGGCTTACGGTAAGAATCACCGCCGAGCTTTGGTTGTGAAAGCCGCTGGCGTAACGGTTTTCCACGGAGTCGGTAACCTCAGCCACATCCTGCAAGCGCACAGGTGCGCCGTTGCGATAGCGAATAATCAATGGCTTGTAATCGGCAGCGGTACGCAGGGTTTCACTGGTGCGCACCTGCCAGCGGCGTTCGTCTTCTTCGAGTATGCCCAGCGGGCGCAATTGATTGGAGCTGCCAATCGCGTTGCGCACTTCATCCAGGGCAATGCCGTAGTGTGCAAGAGCGCCGGGGTTAAGTTGAATGCGCACGGCTGGCAGAGAAGCACCGTCAATACCAATTTGACCAACACCTTTTATTTGCGCGAGCTTTTGCCCGAGCACAGTGGATGCAGCATCGTAAAGCGCACTGGCCGACAAATTCGGTGAGCTGAGCGCGAGCGCCATAATGGGCGCCTGTGAAGGACTGACCTTGCGATAGCTGGGGCGCCCCGGCATACCGGCGGGCAATTGGCCGATAGCGGCATTAATGGCGGCCTGCACATCCCGCGCGGCTGAATCCAAATCGCGATCCAACGTAAATTCAATCCAGATAAACGTGGAGCCCTGGCTGGAATTGGAATTAATTGCCGTTACGCCGGGAATCGAACCCAGCGCGCGCTCCAGTGGCGTGGCGACCGTGGCCGCCATACTTTCGGGGCTGGCACCGGGCAGCATGGCGTGAATTTGTATTGCAGGAAAATCCACCTGCGGCAAGGGTGCAACAGGTAAAAGCCGCCAGGCGAGCAAGCCCAGTAAAACAATGGCAGTTGCCAGCAGGCTGCTGGCCACCGGGCGTTGAATAAACGGCTGTGCAAGATTCACGATTGGCTACCTGCGGTTTGTTCGGTGGTGCCGGAGCTTTCGTTTTCTGCTGCGGAATTTCTTACCCAGCGATCAAAAAATAAATACACCACCGGTGTGGTGAACAGCGTAAGCACCTGGCTGACCAACAATCCACCCACCATCACCAACCCCAGCGGTTGACGCAACTCCGCGCCCGAGCCGCTGGCAAGCATCAGCGGAATTGCACCGAAAAGTGCTGCCAGTGTGGTCATCAAAATCGGGCGAAAGCGCATCAAAGCCGCGCGATGAATCGCAGCACGGGGCGAGAGGCCATCTTTGCGCTGCGCTTCCAGGGCAAAGTCCACCATCATGATGCCGTTCTTTTTAACCAAACCAATCAATAGCACCACACCGATCACCGCAATCAAATCCAGCGGCCTGCCGACGATTAACAGCGCCAACAAGGCACCCACGGTAGCGGAGGGCAGGGTGGAAAGAATCGTAATAGGGTGGATAAAACTTTCGTAAAGCACACCGAGTACTATGTACATGGTGATGATGGCGGCGAGAATTAACCA
>CBFGWO010000085.1:0-14265 GCA_965652595.1 uncultured Cellvibrio sp.
GGCCGGAACGCGGCGTCCAACAAAGTCTGCAATGGCAATAGATCTTTACTCTTTATCCTTATTTCCTTTGGGTGGCGCGATTTCCGGCAATAACGATAGAAGAAAACAAGCTAAATCCTGCCTGCTTTTATATTGAAGACTCAGCGCAGGTTCTGGATAATGCCGCCCCTGACCCCCTGTCTGCCGAGCGTCCGCTTGACGCGCCATTCAAGCCTCTAAAGGTACATCTCGGGAATGACCGAATTCTTTGTCATCATGCTGGCCACGGTGCTGGTAAACAACTTTGTCCTGGCCCAGTTTTTGGGGCTGTGCCCGTTTATGGGCGTGTCCAACAAACTGGAATCCGCCATCGGCATGGCCGGTGCCACCACCTTTGTGATGACCCTGGCCTCCATCAGCACCTACATTATTTTTGCCTGGATACTCGCGCCCCTGGGGCTGGAGTTTCTGCGCACCATTGCGTTTATCGTCACCATTGCCGCGGTGGTGCAGTTCACCAAGATGTTTATGGAAAAAACCAGCCCCCTGCTGTATCGGGTGCTTGGGGTGTTTTTGCCGCTGATTACCACCAACTGCGCGGTGTTGGGTGTGGCGCTGCTTAACATCAACAAACTGCACAGTTTTTGGGAATCCGCCCTGTGGGGCTTTGGCGGTGCACTGGGCTTTTCGCTGGTGCTGGTGCTGTTTTCTGCCCTGCGCGAACGGCTGGCGGTGGCCGATGTGCCCACGCCCTTTAAGGGCGCCGCTATCGGCATGATCACCGCCGGGCTTATGTCCCTGGCCTTTATGGGCTTTAGCGGTTTGGTGTAATGACTATGTTTTCACTTATCAGCCAATACCCTGTCGTTGCTGCCCTGGTTGCGCTGGGCGGCCTGGCACTGCTGTTTGGCGCCGTTCTGGGTTATGCGGCGGTCAAGTTCAAAGTGGAAGGCGACCCGCTGGTAGAGCAAATAGACGCGCTCCTGCCCCAAACCCAGTGCGGCCAGTGCGGTTACCCCGGCTGCCGCCCCTACGCCCAGGCCATTGCCAAGGGCGATGTGATTAACAAGTGTCCTCCTGGTGGCCAAACCACCATCAATGCCCTGGCCGACCTGTTAGACGTGCCTGCACCCAGCCTGGACGCCGAGCATGGCGAGCATCTGGATGTTAAACGTGTTGCCTTTATCCGCGAAGACGAGTGCATTGGCTGCACCAAGTGCATCCAGGCTTGCCCCATGGACGCCATCCTCGGCGCCGCCAAGCAAATGCATACGGTCATCGCCGACGAGTGCACCGGCTGCGACCTGTGTGTGGAGCCCTGCCCGGTAGACTGTATCGACATGATTCCCGTAGAAGCCAGCCTGCAAAGCTGGAAATGGGAACTGCCGCCCTCGAGCAAGGAGGTGGCACTTAACCTGATCGCCACCGATCGCGGTCGCGGTGAGACACAAACCACGGGTGAAGCCGCCTAGATGACCAGTTTGATCAAAATTCACGAGCTGCCCGGCGGCGTACACCCGCCGGAGCGCAAGGCGCAATCGCTGCAATTGCCCCTGGGCCATTTGCCCCTGCCGCCCGAGTTGGTGCTGCCCCTTAACCAGCACATTGGCGCTCCGGCCAAGCCGGTAGTGGCGGTGGGCGAGCGAGTGCTCAAAGGCCAGCTGATTGCCGAGGCCGATGGCATTTTCAGCGTTAGCCTGCACGCGCCTACCTCGGGCGAAATCACCGCTATTGAAAACCGCCTTCTGGCTCATCCGTCCGGTATGGAAGGCGAAGCCATAGTGCTGACGCCCGATGGCAAAGATGAATGGATAGATCTGCAACCCTGCGATGATTACACCCAACTGGACCATGACAGTCTGGTGGCCAGGGTGCGCGCTGCCGGTATCGCAGGACTGGGGGGCGCTGGCTTTCCCACCTCCGTGAAGCTCAATCCCCGCGCCAACTTCACTATCGATACCCTGATCATTAACGGTACCGAGTGCGAGCCCTACATCACCGCCGACGATATGCTGATGCAGACCCGCGCTGACGAGGTGATTGCGGGCACCCTGCTGCTGGCCCACATGCTCAAGCAACCGGCGCAGCTGGTGATCGGCATAGAAGACAACAAGCCCCAGGCCATAGCCGCACTGCGCAAGGCCGCCGAGGGTACCCGCGTGCAGGTGGTGGACTTTCCCACCAAGTACCCTTCGGGCGGCGAAAAGCAGCTTATTTATATCCTCACCGGCCGCGAAGTGCCCCACGGGCAGATTCCCGCCAGCATTGGCATTGTGTGCCAGAACGTGGGCACCACTGTGGCTGCCTGGCGTGCAGTGCGCTATGGCGAGCCACTGATTTCGCGTATTACCACGGTAGTGGGTGAATCCCTTCAAACACAGCGCAATATCGAGGTGCTGATCGGCACACCCATCGACTTTGTGTTGGAGCAGCACGGCTTTGAGGCCAGTAAAGCCTCACGCCTGGTTATGGGCGGCCCCATGATGGGCTTTGCGCTGCCCGACAGCCATGTGCCGGTGATTAAAACCACCAACTGCATATTGGCGCCCGCCAAAAAAGAACTGCCGCCCCCTGCCCCGGCGCAGCCCTGCATTCGCTGCGGCATGTGCGCCGAGGCCTGCCCGGTGAGCCTGATGCCGCAGCAGCTGTTCTGGTACGCCCAGGCGGAAGACCAGGACAAGCTCCAGGCCCACAACCTGTTTGACTGCATCGAGTGCGGCGCCTGCTCTTACGTCTGCCCCAGCAATATTCCCCTGGTGCAGTACTACCGCGCCGCCAAGGGCAGTATTCGCGAGCACCTGGCTGAAAAAGAACGGGCCGACCGCTCGCGCCGTCGCTTTGAGTTCCGTCAGGAGCGCATCGCCAAAGAAGAAGCTGAAAAAGAAGCCAAGCGCTTGGCACGCAAGCAGGCCGCCGAAGAGGCCAAGCAAAAGCTAGCCGAAAAAGCCGCTGCGCCTGTCGCACCGGTATTGGCCGAGGCTGCTGCCAAGGTGCAAGCCAACCAGCCCAGCCCCGCGGAGCAGCAGGCCAAGTTGGAGCGCATTCTGGAAGCGGCGCGTAACAGCCTGGCGCACGCCAGCCAGCCGCTGGTACCCAACGAAGAGGGCGAAGTGATTTCCGCTGAAAAGCTGGAAAAGCAGCAGGCGCGTATCAAGCAGGCCGAGCTGAAAGTCAGCGAAGCCGAGAAAAAGCTGGCGGATTTTCTGGCCAGCCAGTCAACGACTTCGGGGACTGAGCCAGTTGCTCATGACCCAGTAGCCGCCGCTATTGCTCGCGCCCAAGCCAAGATGACCATGGCGCCGGACGAAAAACTGCGCGCCTCACTGGAATCGCTTCAGGCCCGCCTGGCCAAAGCGCAGGAGAAGGCGGCGGAGGCCCAAGTAGAAGGCACGGCTAATGCCGAGGCCCTGCAGCAAGCGGTGGAAAAACTCCAGCAAAAAATTGCGGACACCCAGGCTGAACTGGATCAACTGGCGCCACTCATCAAATCCGAACCAGAACCCGAACAGGACGCTGCTGCCGCGGCCATCGAAAAAGCCAAGGCCAAGGCTGCGGCCCAAGCCAGCATGAGCGACGAAGACAAACGGGCCGAACAGCTCAAGTCGCTGGAAAGTCGCCTGCAAAAAGCCCGCGAGCGCCTGGCCAAAGCTGAAGCCGAAAGCGATCCGAATATCGAAGCCTTCCGCGCGGGCGTCACCAAGCTGGAAGACAAACTCAAAGAACTGACCGCCCCGGTGGAATAGACCATGCTCCGAGTGACTTCACCCCATGCCCATCGCGGCGGCGACACCGGCCAGGTCATGCGCCTGGTGGCCTTCGCCACCCTGCCCGGCATGGGCGCCTTAACCTGGTTCTTTGGCTTGGGCGTGATTCACAATGTGCTGCTGGCAGTGCTTAGTTGCATGGCCTTTGAAGCCCTGGTGCTCAAGCTGCGCGGCCGCCCGGTGGGGTTTTATCTGCGGGATTGCAGCGCCTTGGTAACTGGCGTGCTGCTGGGCCTGGCCCTGCCCGCCTACTGCCCTTGGTGGCTGGTGATGATTGGCAGCGGCACCGCCATTGTCCTCGCCAAGCAACTCTACGGCGGCCTGGGCTTTAACCCCTTTAACCCGGCCATGGTGGCCTATGTGGTGCTGCTGATTTCCTTCCCCGTGGAAATGACCCAATGGCCAGCGCCTGCGGGCTTGGCCGAGCACACGCCCTCGCTCAGCCAGGCACTGGCCAAAGTTTGGCTGGGCACACCGATTGATGGTTACACCGCTGCCACTCCGCTGGATGTGGTCAAGCAAAACACCAGCCTGCTGCTGCCCGACCTCTATCTGGCTGATCCGGGCCTGAGCAGCGGCACTCTGGCGGGCGCTGGTTGGGAATGGGCCAACCTGGGCTTTTTGCTGGGCGGGCTGTTTTTGCTCTACAAGCGCATTTTTACCTGGCACGCGCCGGTGAGCATGCTGGTGGTGTTGGGCTTGATGGCGGCTTTTTTCTACGACGGCGGCAGCTCTACCTCGGGCGGCTCGCCGCTGTTCCATTGGCTCTCGGGCGCCACCATGCTGGGTGCGTTTTTTATCATCACCGACCCGGTCAGCTCGGCAGCCAGTACCCGTGGGCGGTTGATTTACGGCGGCGCCATAGGCCTGCTGATTTACGTGATCCGCACCTGGGGCAATTACCCGGATGCCGTCGCCTTTGCGGTGCTCTTGATGAATTTTGCCGCGCCTTTTATCGATTACTACACACTGCCGCGCACCTACGGCCATAAAAAGCCGCGCCGCGCTACCGAGAAGGAGGAGGACTAGATGCTGGGTAAATCCATCAGCAAGAACAGCCTGCTCCTGGCAGGTTTCGCGGTGATTTCGGCGGCCATACTCGCGGGTGTGTACGAGTCCACCAAGGATCGCATCGAACTGCAAATGCGCGCCGCTGCCCAGCGGGCGCTGTTTGAAATCGTGCCCGAAAGCCGTCACGACAACGATCTGCTTGGCGACACTATTCCCCTGCCCGAAGAGGCCTGGCGTGCCCTGGGGTTAAGGCAGGGCGGCAATATGCACATAGCGCGCAAAAACGGCGAGATAATCGCGCTTATCCTGCCCGCCGTAGCGCCGGACGGTTACAGCGGCGACATCAGTATGATTGTGGGTGTTAACCGCGATGGCAGCCTGGCGGGCGTGCGCGTGCTGGCCCACCGCGAAACCCCCGGCCTGGGCGACAAGGTGGAGCTTAAAAAATCCAATTGGATTCTCGGCTTTGAAGGCAAATCGCTGCAAAATCCCAAGGCTGAGCGCTGGAAGGTTAAAAAAGATGGCGGCGAGTTTGATCAATTCACTGGCGCCACCATTACACCGCGCGCGGTTGTCCATCAGGTGAAGCGCGTACTTGACTATGTAAAAGCGGAAGAACCCACGCTTTTTCCTGCTGCTGATTCAGCTGCCGATGTAAATCGAGAGGCAAACCATGAGTGAAACTGTCACCAGTCCTGCTGGCACCACAACGCCTGAGGTAACGCCGGTTAGCGCATCCAATACGCCAGCGGCCAACTATCCCGAAATTGTTAAAAAAGGCCTGTGGACCAATAACCCAGCACTGGTGCAGCTGCTGGGCCTTTGCCCGTTGCTGGCGGTCAGCGGCTCGGTGGTGAACGCCTTGGGCCTGGGCTTGGCCACGTTGATGGTGCTCACCTGCTCGAATGTGACTGTATCCTTGATTCGCAATGTGGTGAGCGATGCCGTACGCCTGCCCGCGTTTGTGATGATTATCGCGCTGGTAACAACCTGCATCGAACTGCTGATGCAGGCGTTTACCTTTGAGCTTTACGAAATCCTCGGTATTTTCATTCCGCTGATCGTAACCAACTGCGCTGTGCTCGGCCGCGCCGATGCCTTTGCCAGCAAAAATGGCGTTCTGCCCTCGGCGGTTGATGGTTTTATGATGGGCCTGGGTTTTGCTCTGGTGCTGGTGGTTATCGGTATGGTGCGCGAAATCCTCGGCAACGGCACGCTCTTTGCGGATATGCATTTGCTGTTTGGTGAGGGCGCGCGCGGCTGGGAAATTTCACTGTTCGGCGAGGGCTACGTGAGCTTCCTCGTGGCGGTGCTGCCACCCGGTGCTTTTATTGTCGCCGGGTTTTTGATCGCGCTGAAAAATACTATTGATGCTGAACTCAAACGCCGCGCCGAAGCGCGTAAGAGCAAGCCAATCAAAGGCAGCAAGCGGGTGCGGACGACGGGGAATATTCACTAACCGAATATTTTCCCCGTCGATTCATCTACGACAAAAACTTGCCGAGAATGCTTGAGGCCGCCCCACCGAGTAGCGAACCCCCACGGCTATTTTTGTCAATCACGTCGGGAATAACATCGGCAAGCCCTTTAGCAGCGGTATCCGTATTCAAACCTAACTGCGAAGCAAAGCTTTCTACTTTCGATTTGCCAAGCACGCTAATAATCTGACTCGCTGATATCGCCTGATTACCACCATCACCTAGCCAGCTGGCGGCCATTGCTGCCAACCCGCCGCCCTGTTCCGTAAACAGGCCCAGAAGTTGCGTGAGATTTATCTCACCCCCCGAGGTGGGCAACAGCTTTTGCAGGGCACCCACAACGGAGCTGGTATCCAGCTTGCTGCCTTCACCACCGAGATCTTTAACAAACAACTCGGCAAGCGTATTTAAAAGGCTCATGATGACCTCCCTTGCGCGATGGCGGCCAATTCTTTATCAAAAAATTCAGCTGCCTTATCGGTAAATTCAAAATTTTTGCGAATGTATTGCAGGGTCAACAATTCGGTATCCGTCACCTGAACCCCATCTTGGGCGGACTCAATCAAGATCTTCGCTTCATCGGCGGAAATCTTTCCTTCGCCGCGCCCTGTGGTGTGGAGTTTCGCTAAATCAAGAAGCTCTTTTTCGTACTTGACACCATCAATATGAACATAAGCCATACAATTTCCCTCTAGTTACGTTAATGTAGTGAAAAATCCCAAGCTAACAAGAGCCCAAGCCAACAAGGTTGAGCCCAAGCCAACAAGTTAGAATTAGGCCATAGACTATACGCACGAACCCCAGGCTTGGATATATGTCGAAGCCAGTATTTTATGAACTATTTTTGACCGTTCGGCTTTGCCGCTTATTCGTAATTGTTATCTTCAGCGGTTAGAATAGGAGGCACCTGCTCACTGGAGTATTTGCTATGCCACAACAGGAAACGCTTATTCAACTCGCGCAAGACCATGTTCTGCCCTGGGCCTTGAATCTATTATTCGCGCTGCTGGTCTTTTTTATCGGTCGAATGATCGCTAAAGGCATCAGCAAAATGGTGGGCAGGCTGCTGATTCACACCAAGCTGGATATTATTCTGGTGGAATTTGTGCAGTCGCTTGTCAATGCCCTGCTACTGATTGTAGTTATCGTGACTGCGCTGGATCAGTTGGGCGTTAACACCACGTCGCTTATTGCCATACTCGGTGCAGCCGGTCTTGCCATTGGTTTGGCACTGCAAGGCTCGCTGCAAAATTTTGCCGCCGGTTTTATGCTGCTATTGTTCAGGCCGTTTAAATCCGGTGACTTTATTGAAGCGGCAGGCACCATGGGTGTAGTGGAAAAAATCAGTATTTTCTCCACCATTATGCGCACCGGTGACAACAAAGAAGTCACCATACCCAACGGCGCGATTTACAGCGGCAATATCATCAACTATTCCGCACGCGCTACACGCCGCATCGATATGGTGTTTGGTATTGGCTACGGCGATGATATGAAAAAGGCGCGGGATATCATTGCTGCCGTACTGACGGCAGACGATCGTATTCTGGCTGATCCCGAGCCGGTGATTGCAGTATCCGAATTGGGCGCCAGCAGCGTAAATTTTGTGGTTCGCCCCTGGGTGAAAACCGATGATTTCTGGCCAGTAAAGTTTGACCTGACCGAGAAAATCAAACAGGCCTTTGATGACCAGGGCATCAGCATCCCCTTCCCGCAAATGGATGTGCACATGCACAAACCCGAGTAGCGTCCCTCCAATTCATGCTTCGGCATCCGGGCCTATGGCGACTTTGGCGCCATAGCGCCCTTGACGGCCCCATGGGCTACTCTTAACCTAGTCAACCTTTTTTGCCATCAAGGCCGCTGTTATGACCTATTGTGTTGCCGTCACCGTCGATGCCGGGCTGGTGTTTTGTTCGGATTCACGCACCAACGCCGGAGTGGATCAGGTCAGTACCTACAGCAAGATGTACCGCTTTGGTATCGACGGCCAGCGCCAGTTTGTGATTCTCTCAGCGGGCAACCTGGCCACCACCCAAGCGGTGATCTCCCGCATCAAGAAAGACCTGCGTGACCTGGCGCCTATTAATTTGGGTAATGTGCAGAACATGCACGATGCTGCCGACTATGTCGGTGAAATAAGCCGCGCCGAGCAGGAAAAACACACCAATGGCGGCGCCATTTTTGAGGCAAGCTTTATCCTTGGCGGCCAGATTGCCGGTGATAAGCCGCGCATCATGCTGATTTACCCCCAGGGCAATCACATCACCACCTCCAAGGACACTCCCTACCTGCAAATCGGCGAGAGCAAGTACGGCAAGCCGATCCTTGACCGCATCCTTAAGCCGGAAACCGGGCTGGATACTGCGGCCCTCTGTGCGCTGGTGTCTATGGATTCCACCATGCGCTCCAACCTGACCGTAGGCCCGCCCATCGAATTGATGAGCTACCCGGTAGACAGTTTTGGCACCCAACACGCTCGCTTTGACGAAGACGACGAATACCTGCGCGAACTCAAACGCTCCTGGGACGCGCGCATCTCAGAGGCGTTTTTGCAGTTGCCACCGGTGATCTGGCCACCATTGGATAGTTATGTCGAAAGTTGAACGCTAAAGTCCTCATCAGCACCCAATAAAAAAACCCGGCACTCGACCGGGTTTTTTATTGGGCTTTTACCAGTGACTATTGAATAGCCTTCGCTGCCTCCAAGTACTTGGGTGCAACTTCCGTTGCAAAATACATCACTGGAACCAGTGAGGCGTTGGCGTCGATGGAGATTTCGCGCGAGGCCCAGCCAGTGCCGGTAAGGGCAAACATTTTCATGCCCGGTTGCGAGCCAAATTCAGGCATATCGGGATCGTTGGAATTGGTCCAGTTGTTGGGGCCCAATACAAATTTGCCGCTGACATCATCGCCCACCAAGGCATCGTGGGTGCGCTGCACGGCGTGTTCTATGTGCGGATAGTCCGCTGCGGTGAGCATCGCCAGGGCCACGGCATTGGTACCCATCATCTGATCCAACACGCGCAGCACGCCGTTGGTGTAGCGCGCTGCGGCGCTATGATCACCGGCTGCATGGCTGATGTCTGCGGCACGCATCAAAATGCGTGCATCATTGAGCTGCATGCGATTGGAGCCCCAGCGGAAGTTGTTGTCTACCTCGTCGCGATCACCGGTATTCCACTGATCGGATTTCACATCATAGGTCACACCCGGATAGCCCACTTGCTGATAGGCCAGCACTTGGTCGGCGTAACTGAGCAGATTTTTTTCTGCCTGACTCAAATCAAACCCTTCGGGCCGAATACCCAAGAGCGAGAGTGTTGCTTCGGTGGATACCGCGCCCCAAAAAAATTGGTTAACACGCCCGTGATGATTGTGAGCGAGGATTTTGGGCTCGAGTGCTGCGGCGTCCTCCGCATGGCCCAGTTGTAGCGCAGCGAGATATACCTCTACCAGCGCGGCATAATGATCGTCGTTGACATTGTCGTCACGCGGATCAGCCTTTTCACCTTCGGCACAAGGTTCGCGATGGGTGCGCGGTTCGCGCCACAGGCTCCAGTTATCATTGTTGGGGTAGTAACCCCCTTCACCACCAAAATCGTTGGGGCCCAGGCACACAAAATCGGTAGTCTCTGCATTCTTGAGTGCAAGACTGGCAAATTCATAGGCACGCGCCGCTTCTTCAGCACTGCCATAGCGCGCATGCAAGCGGGCCATACCGCCCAGACTGCGCGCAACTGAAAAAGTGGCTTTGGTTTCCGGTTTGGAGATACAGGAGCTGCCTTCGCCGGTGGTGCCGGTACACTTGGCCCAGGTGTCGTTGGAGTTGGTATGCAGCTTGGCTACGGCGAGTGTTTGTCCGGGAAAAATAAGTTGATACATGGGGCTGGCAAAAAATACCAGTTCGTCGTAAACCTTGCTCATGCCTTCGCGCTTATCGCTGTAGTAGGTGTTGATCGACGGATAGCTTTCCAGCAAATGAATCAATGCCCACTTTGCTTCAGCGGCGTTTACCGGGTAGTAACCCTGATCGCCAGCATCGGCAATAAAATTCAGCGTAACCTGATGATCAGTCCAATCGTGAACCGAACGCGAGAACACATCGCCCTCGCGGCGGTGATCCTTGAAGTAATCGTAGACTTCCAGCTTAAGATCACCATAGGGATCATTGCTGAGCGAAAAAGAATGGGAGGTGTGTTCACCTACAGCGAGAAAGTAGCCATCGCCAGGGGTGTTGAAATGCGAAAAATCAATCAGAAAAAAACTGTCGCCCGAGGCGTGGTCATTTTCGCGATAGTCATTGCTGGTGCCAGTGGCAACTACTTCATCGGCGGTATTCAACAACTGCCATTCAATGGGTGTTTTATCCTGGGCAACATACACCGCGATTTTTTGCTGCAAGGGCAGATAACCGGCGTAGTTGATTCGAAAAGGATTAGCGAGTTGAGAGCCATCGTCCAGGTTTGGCAGGGCCGCCGCCTTCAAGCGAGGACTTTCAGCCGCGTTCTCTTTGGGCTCGCAGGCAATCAATGTGACACCAACAACAAGCATCAATAACAAGGTAAGCAATTGCTTACCCACGCAAACAGCTGCCGACAGGGGGTTTGATTTGTGCATGGCTTGACCTTTAATTTGACCTTTTATTGAACTTTTGTGTGACTTTTTTTGTTCTACCTTATTAGGGTGGTTCTTTGTTCTGATAGGCTGGCTGTTATGGTTATCTTATCTTTTGGCCGCACAAGGCGTTGCCTTCATAGTGCTGAAAAGCCCGCCAATCATAGGCCACACAAACAGCCTTAGGCAAACACTTCATGTATAGGAGCAAAAAATGCCGAGCAACCCCCACAATAAACTCCACGATCCCAATGCTCACCTGACTGTGCGCAATGCCACCCTCAAAGACGTGCCAGCCATTGTTGCGCTCTCGGAGCGAGTCTATAAGCCACTGAAAATGGAAACCTACGCACCGGCGGCCATCATCGGCCAGATCAACACCTTTGCGCAGGGCCAGATTGTGGTGATGGTGGGCGATGCACTGGTGGGCTATTGCGCTACTTTTCGTATTGCCGAAAAAATTGGGCTTAGGCCCCACACCTGGAATGAAATCACCGGCAACGGCTACGCCTCGCGTCACGATATTAACGGCGATTGGCTCTACGGCATGGAGGTGTGTATTGATGACAGCTATCGCGGCTATCGCATTGGCCAGCGCCTGTATAACGAGCGCAAAAAGCTCTGCCAATCTCTGGGCTTAAAAGGTGTGGTATTTGCCGGGCGCATTCCCAACTTGGCAAAGCGAATTAAGAAGCTGAAAACCGTTGAAAATTATATTGATCAGGTTACTCACAAAAAAATAAAAGACCCAGTACTGTCGTTTCAGTTACGCAACGGCTTTGAGGTAATCGGCGTTATCGAAAATTACCTGCCCGACGACACCCAGTCTTTGGGATACGCGGCCCACATGGTATGGAAAAATCCCAAGGTACAACTTAAGGAAGAAAAGCAAGTCAAGCAATTTGGTGTACGCATGCCCGATGTGGTGCGTATAGCGACTGTGCAGTATCAACTGCGCAAGGTTTCCTCATTTAGCGAATTTATAAAAAATATCGAATACTTCGTGGATGTGGTGGCCGATTACAAAAGTGATTTTGTGGTTTTTCCAGAACTGTTTACATTACAACTCTTGTCGATTGAAGATCAGGAGCTGTCGCCCCACGAATCTATCGAGGAGCTCACCAAGTACACGCCCCGCTTTAAAGAAAGCATGCGCAATATGGCGCTGAGTTATAACGTGAATATCATTGCTGGCTCACACCCTACCCGTGTTGAAAATGGCCGCATTGAAAATATCAGCTATGTTTTCTTGCGCGATGGCCGCACCTTTGAGCAACCCAAAATTCACCCCACACCCAACGAGCGCTACTGGTGGGATATTGAAGGCGGCAGCTCACTCACCGCAATAGATACCGACTGCGGCCCCATTGGCGTGTTGATTTGTTACGACTCGGAATTCCCCGAGCTAGCGCGGCATTTGGTGGATCAAGGCGTGCAAATTTTGTTTGTGCCTTTTTGTACCGACGAGCGACAAAGCTATTTGCGCGTGCGCTACTGCTGCCAGGCGCGGGCGGTAGAGAATCAAATTTACGTGGTGATGTCGGGCAATGTGGGTAATTTGCCCAATGTATCCAACCTGGATATTCAATACGCGCAGAGCTGCATACTCACGCCCTGTGACTTCCCCTTCGCGCGCGATGGCATAGCCGCCGACACAACACCCAATGTAGAAACAGTCGCTTTCGCCGACCTGCGTCCCGAGGCGCTGATCATGGCGCGCAATGGCGGCACAGTGCAAAACCTGAAAGACCGCCGCCACGACCTTTACCGGGTGCAATGGCGGGGAGATAAAAAGAAGTAACTGCTTAGCGATCTTGCCGCTGATAGTGATAGGCGTAGTAAACCACCGGAATCACAATCAAGGTCAGCAGCGTGGAAACGAGCAAACCAAAAATCAGTGATACAGCCAGGCCACCAAAGATGGGATCGTCGAGAATAAAGAAGCCGCCCATCATGGCCGCTATGGCGGTGAGGCCAATAGGCAGAGCGCGCACAGCGGCGGCGTTGATGGTGGCTTCCTGCAAGGACATACCCTCGCGCACCTGCTGCTGGATAAAGTCCACTAACAAAATGGAGTTGCGCACGATGATGCCCGCGAGCGCGATCATGCCAATCATGCTGGGCGCGGTGAACTGCTGCCCCAGCAGTGCATGGCCCGGCAGTATGCCAATAATGGTGAGCGGAATCGGCGCCATGATAATCAGCGGCACCGAGTAGCTTTTAAACATGGCTACCACCAGCAGGTAGATCATCACCAAACCCACCGAGTAGGCGATACCCATATCGCGAAAAGTATCCAGCGTCACTTGCAACTCGCCATCCCACTTGAGGCTCCAGTGGGTAGGATTTTGCGGCTGGCTATTGAAGTATTGGCGTAAAGGTTGCCCATCAATAGGCGTTTCACCCAGACGACTGGCGATGGCTGCCAAACCGTAGAGCGGGCTATCGATAGCACCACTCACATCGGCGGTGACATAAACCACCGGCAACAAATCCTTGCGATAACGGGTTTGATCGCGCACAGATTCGCGCACCTGCACCAGATCGGTCATAGGCACCAGTGAGCCATCGCGGGCGCGCAGCTTGAGTTGCAACACCGCATCCAGGCTGTCGCGATCGGCAACGGGCAAACGCAGGCGCACAGGTACGGGCACCTGAGCTATGTCGCTGTGCAGGTAGGACAGGTCGCCACCGGCAATGGCCAGGCTGATGGCTTGGGTGAGTGTGTGTTGATCCACACCCAGGCGCGCGGCCCGGGCGCGATCTACCACCAGTGTCCATTTGCGCTGATCGGCTTCCAGGGTATCGTCGATGTCCACAATATGCTCAGTGGCTTCGAAGTGTTCACGCACCTGTTTTGCAACCAGCAACTGGCGCTCATCATCAAGGCCGTAAATTTCTGCCACTATGGGCGCAAGCACTGGCGGCCCCGGTGGTACTTCCACCAATTTGATACTGGCACCAAAACGCTGACCCACATCTGCCACCAGCTCCCGCGCTGCGAGCGCAATCTCGTGGCTTTTGCGCGAGCGCAGCGACTTGTCCACCAAATTGACCTGGATATCACCTTCGTGGGGTTGGGCGCGCAAATAATACTGACGCACCAGGCCGTTAAAATTGATCGGCGCCGAGGTGCCCGCGTAGATTTGGTAGTCAGTAACTTCCGGCAGGGTTTCGATACGGTCAGCAATCTCTTGCAACAATTGTTGCGTCGTTTCCAGCGGCGTACCCTCGGGCATATCCACCAGAATTTGAAATTCACTCTTGTTGTCGAAGGGCAGCATTTTGAGAATAACGGCCTGGGCAACCACCAGGCCCACAGACAACACAATCAAACCCAGCATGCTGCCCAACAACCACAGACGCGCACCCCGCCCCTGGCGACCGCGCAAAAAAGGCGTCATGAGTTTGCGAAA
>CBFGWO010000086.1:0-14062 GCA_965652595.1 uncultured Cellvibrio sp.
TACTGGTGACTCACTACCAGTACGAAAATGACAAGTTGCTGGCAGCGAATCTCAGTGGCGTTGATGTGATTGTCGGCGGCGACTCCCACACATTACTCGGTGGCGATAGCTTTTCTGCGCTGGGATTTAACCCCGGCGGCGACTATCCCACGGAAGTAACCAACAATGATGGCGACAAAGTGTGTATCGTCCAGGCGTGGGAATATGCACGACTGCTCGGCAAGTTGACAGTGGAATTTGATGCGCAAGGGCGCGTTGCCGCCTGCAGCGGGCAGCCCTATATGCCAATCGCCGACAGCTTTAGCTACACCCACGCGTCGGGTGATACGCGCAAACTGTCTGCGGCTGACGCCTTTAAGGTGCGTCAATCATTAACGCGCTTCCCCGAACTGGTCTCTGTGGTTGCTGATGCAACCACCGCAAATTTACTCGCCAGCTTTCAGCAAGAGGTATCGGTGCTTGAGCAAATGGTAATAGGTACCGCTGCCGAGGACCTTTGTCTGGTGCGTTTTCCTGGGGAAACGCGCTCCACAATCTGTGATGCCAGCGCGACCTCGGCCAATGGCAGTGATATTTCCAACATCATCGCCAAGGCCTTTTTGGAAGTGACACCGACGGCGGATGTGGCGATCCAGAACGGTGGTGGTGTACGTACAGATATTGCCGCAGGCGACATCACTTTTGCGCAGGCGGTGAGTGTATTGCCTTTTAATAACACCCTGGTGGTGATGGAGCTCACGGGCGCGCAAATTAAATCTGTGCTGGAAGATGCCATGAACAACGCTCTGCGTGTGGGTGGTTCCAGTGGCGCCTATCCTTATGCGTCCGGTTTGCGCTACACAGTGGACGCCACTCAGCCTCAGGGCTCGCGCATCTCATCGCTGGAAGTCAATCCACGTGTCGCGGGCAGCTGGCAGCCGATTGAGGCAACTCAGGTGTACCGGGTTGTGACCAACGATTTTATCGCCGCAGGTCAGGATGGCTACGCCGCCTTTGGCGAAATCTATGATGCAGGTGAATATGAAAACACCTTTACGCTCTATACCCAGGGCTTTATTGATTACATCAAAAACCTGACCGCGGCTGGGCAGAGTTTACAAAAGCTGCCACTGAGCGAGTACAGCACCCAGGAATACATTGGCCGCGATGGCTGCAACCATTCGACGCAGGTGTGCAGCGGCTATTGATCTTTGATGCTTGAATCGGGTGCTTGCACGGCTTACAGCCGTTGCAGTGCCTGATTCAGCTTATGTTCGATATGGGCTTTGGCCTGAAAATAATGGCTCAGTTGTAAGCCGGTTTGCGGCGCGATAAGTTCGCGACAGAGGGAAAGGTCCAGGTCGGTGATGTAGCAGGGATAGCGCTCGCGCTTGCCTCGGTGACGCAGAATAAATTGGGCCGCCCGCTCGTAAACCCGTTCGCCGAATTCAAGCGCCAGAAATTCCTGGCCATCACAAAACAGGCTGTAATTGATATTGCCATCTTCGTCGGGTTCGCCTATGGCTTGAATATTAATAAATGCCAGCTGGCTGATATCCGCACTCACCGGTCGCGCTTCGACATAACCCTGCTGTTGGGGGACGTTGCCCATAATTTCAAAAAACTGCAAATTTTGTAGCAGCCGTTGTTGCAAATTCAAATCGCCGTGCAGCGTTTGCCGCTCGACCACCGTGCGAATAAAACGCAACAGTGGACGCAACAGGGTTTGGGTATTGTGAAAAGGCATGTCCACGATCAGCAGCGAGCCTTTTTCATCGAGCAGGGTAACCTCGGCATGGCTGGTGTCTTTGTCGGCAAGGCGATAGAACACGTAAACGCCCGGCAGACTGCCCTGGCTGCAAATGAGCTTGAGCGGCTGGTCGCGCAGCGCATGGCGATCGACAACGATAGGGCTGTACTCGGTTTGCGCTTTGGCGAGCTTTTCCAGCAGCGCCGGATAATTTTTGTAGCGGGTTATATGGGGTTGCTGCTGTAAAAACTGAAGTAGTAAGTACTCGTCACCGGATTCAATAATGTAGCGCGTGTTGCGCGGGCGAGTGCCCGAATAGTAACAGGCGATAATGTCGCGCCAGAGTTCTTCCAGCCGCTGGGTAATGGTGTTGCCCTGCTGTTGGTTAAAGCAACGGATGGTGAGCTGCGGCAGGGCCACGCCCTGTCCGGGGGGCAGCATGCGCAAATAATGCAGTAGCGTGTTGACCAGCGCATCGCGTCCATAATGGCGGTGCACCACCTCCTGCCAGGAGTTGATTTGTACCAAATCGGCGGTGAGCACCAGGTTTTCGCGCAGGCCACTGTAACCGAGAGCGTCGCGCTGATTGCTCAAACGCTGCATGCCTTTTTTTTGCAGCTCTGCCTGGGGCTCTACACCCAGATTAAATAGCAGCAACAGTTGGCTAACCTGCGCATTCTGTTTGAACTCGTTGTGATCCAGTGGCGGCAGCGGTAGCGGCAGCCATTGATAGAAGCATTGAATCAGTTGCTGTACCTGGGTGGCGTTGAGTTGCAACTGCGCGCTGTGAATATCCAGGCGTGAATCCTGAGTGAGAATGCCATTGCAATAGGCCCACAGCAGCAACTCCACCAGATGTCGCGTGCGCTTGATAGGCTCGGCAGGTGTTAGCCGCAAGTTCAGTTCTTGCAAGCTACCGCGATACATCAACCAGCGATCCTGGTCGCCTTCTTTGTCTTGTTGCGCGCACAGGCTGGTTTCGCGCAGGTCGCGCGAAATGCCGGGGTTAATCCATTCAATTTTGCCCGCTTTGCGTTCAAAAGCGGCGTGCAATTTTCTGCCCAGAATCATCAATTCTTCGCTGCTGATGGCCGCCTCGGCAAAATTATTTTTTTGCAGCTCGCTCAACAGTCGATAGCTGTTGCTCAGTTCGTTCACCAGCAGGGTGCGTTCCGCGATTACCTGGGGCGCATGCCAGTAGGGACGATTGTCGAGGGTGAGCAGCAGGTGATTGGGCCACTTCCACTCGGCCACCATGGCTTCCAGCAGCTGCCGCTGCCAGGATTTTTCCGGGCCGCGACTGGCGCGCGTGAGCGGTTTGTTGACTTTGAAATAAAAGCAGCGGCGCACCAGTTCCAGGCGCTGGGTTTGTCCGTGGCGCAGCAAATAATCCTGGATGCGCTGATAGATCATCACATAGGTGTCAAGCCGGTTGGCTTCCGGTTCACGATTAAACACCTGGCGCTTGAAATCCAATGCCAGAGGTTCTGCCTCAGCGTCCCGCGCATAGGTTTCCAGCAGTAATAATTTGAGTACCGATTTATAGGGTGCTTCTATGCCCTTGTACACCTGCCAGATACCAGCGCCGATAAATTCGTTGTGTGGAATCTGGGCAATACCGCCAAAGTCGATCACATCCGCAGCGCGCAAAAAGCGCTTGCTCAGCAGGGTTTGCGCAAACTGGTCGTAGTCTCTTTCCTGGCTGGCGGGCACAAACCACCAAAGGGGCACCTTGCCCGCCAACCAGAGTGCGGTGCGATAAAATTCGTCGAGCAATAAAAAGTGCTGGGCGCTGCCGCTGGCTTCACTGCTTAAGGTAGTGGCTTTTTGTGCGCGAAAGTCATCCGCGCTCATCAGAAAAAAGTGCGCCTCCAAATGAATGGCCTGTTCGGCCCATTGGCTAAGGCGCTGACACTTTTGTTGCAGCGAACGTCGGGCTTCTTCGTCCAGTCGCGGGTCGTGACACACCCAGATATCCAGATCGCTGCTCTCGCTTTGGGCGATGGTACCTATGCTGCCCATCACAAAAATGCTGTCGATACTGGTTTGGCGCACTGCCAGATCTTTTTGGTAGTTGAAGCTTCTGGCCCAGATTTTTGCGGTGCGCAGGGTTTCCTTGTCCGGCACATAGTCGTACACGCCGCTGGGGGTTTGATGGGAAAAATAGCCGGGTAACATGGGATGGTTGACATGGAACAGCAAGGGCAACAGCGCCAGAAACTGCTGTTGTCGCTCCGACAGTGCAACAGAAGTGCGCGCATAGCGCTGTTGGTTGAGATCAAAAAAGCGCTGCTTGATAAGTTTGAGCTGCTTGCGATCCACACCCTCATCAATGTCGTGAATATCAATGATTTGCGGAAAGAGCTGGGCCACGGTCAGGTCTTGTCTTCGGCGAGTTGGGCGCGCAGCAGTTGCGCCAGGGTGCGGTAAAGCAGGTCGGGCATGATGGGTTTGGTGAGATAGGCATCCATACCCGCCGCCAGGCAGCGCTCGCGATCGCCGCGCATGGCCTGGGCAGTTACTGCGACTATGGGCAGGTGCGCAAGACGCGCATCGGTGCGAATAGCCTGGGTGGCCTGGTAGCCATCCATCTCGGGCATTTCGAGATCCATCAGCACCAGATCAAAACGCTTGTCGCCCTGTTGCAGCAGCTCCAACGCTTCTCGGCCGTTGTTGGCCAGGGTGACGACCACGCCCTTTTTGCGCAGTATGCCCTGGGCGACCTGTTGGTTTACGAAATTGTCTTCTGCAATCAGCACCTGCAAACCCTGCAACAGGCCATCGTCCTCATGGCTGTCGCTGTGGCTGTGATGGATCAGCGAATAAAAAGGATGTTCCGCGTCTATGGCTTGATAGATGCTGTCAAACAGGCGCGATTCGCTCACCGGTTTGTTCAAAAAGCCATCGACCAGTGACGCTTTGAAATCGCCTTTAAAAATTTCGTCTTTGTGGTAGGAGGAAATTAACAGCACCAGCGGCATTTGGTGCAGATCAGGGTCCTGTTTGATCATGGCGGTGGCTTGCAGGCCATCGATCTGCGGCATTTTGTAATCCATCAGCACCAGATGGTAGGGCTTGCCCTGGGCATCGGCTTCGCGCACTTTGCTTAAGGCATTACTGGCGCTATCGGTGGTGTCGGCGCGCAGACGAATGGCATGGGCGGTGCTGGCGATAATATTTCGGGCAATGGCGTTGTCATCCACAATCAACGCGCGCAAATTGTTTAGCGCATGGGGTTGTTCCTGGAGCGATCTCGCGCCCAGATGGCTGTGTTCAAAACGGGCCGTGAAGCTGATTGTACAGCCCTTGCCTGGCTGGCTACTGATGTGGATGCGGCCGTTCATCATGGCCACCAGGTGATTGCAAATACTCAGCCCAAAACCGCTGCGCTCAAGAGACTCCGAGCCTGTGTTGCGCGTTAGCGCCTGTTGTAGTTGGTTAAGCTGCTCGGCATCCAGGCCCACACCAAAATCGGTGATGGTAAATTCCAGGGTAATGTGTTGACTGTTCTGTTTGATGTTTTTGACGCCCACCACCACCTGCTCGCTGGCGGAGTATTGCAAGGCGTTGGTGATTAAATGGCTGATGATTTGGCTGAGGCGCGAGGCATCGCCGCGCAAAAAACGCGGCACATCGCTGCGAATGTCGTAAACAATATCAATGGCTTTGTGCAGCGCGCTGATTTCAAACAGGCGCGAGAGCTTTTCAAATACCTGATCCAGATCGAAGTGGCTGTTTTCGAGAATAATTTTGCCGGTTTCGATTTTGGAAAAATCCAGCACCTGATTAATGATGTGGAGCAGCGATTCGGCGGCGGTGGTCATGCTGCCGAGATAACTTTTTTGCTGCTCATTGAGCGCCGTGTCTTGCAGCAAATGGCCCAGGCCAATAATGGCGTTCATGGGGGTGCGGATTTCGTGGCTCATGCGCGCCAGAAATTCGCCCTTGGTTTTATTGGCGATATCCGCCTGGGTTTTGGCGGCCAGCAGCTCTTCCTGTGAACGAATAAAGTCGGTGATATTGGCATTAACCCCCACACAGCGGCGTGGTCGGCCCTCTGCATCCGGCTCGAAAAATTTCGCGCGCGAGTAAATCCAGAGTTCGCTGCCATCGCGGTGCAGCATGCGAAATTCCAGATTCATGTAGGGACGGTGATTGTCGATCGCGGCCTGGTATTGGGTGAACACCCGCTCCGCATCTTCCGGATGCAAAAAATAATCGCGCAGGGTGTTGAGGTTGCCGGGCAGGGCGTCGTATTTGTAGCCCAGCATGCGCAGGTAACTGCGACTGAAATAAATCTGCCCGGTTTCTATATTCCAGTCCCACAGACCATCGCGGGAGGCTTCGATGGCGTATTGAAAACGAACATCTCTGTCGACCAGCTGGCGGAGGCGGGTTTCGCGCTCGTACACGCTGTAGAGCGATTTGCCGAGCAGTTGCAGCGAGCCTAGAACCTCCGGCGACCAGTCGATGGCGGTTTCGCTCAAAAGTACCAGCAAGCCCTCGGTGAGATGATGGCGTTGCAGGGGAATCAGCCAGCCGTGGCAGTCAAGCCCCAGCAGTTCTTGCGTTTGCGTTGGCTCGAGCCGGGCAACCTGGCCGGCGCTGATTGCGTGGGTGTGTTCGTTGTGGTATTGCAGCAGCTGGGCTATCCAGTCGGGCGTTGCCAGTGGTGAGCTTGGCTGTGCCTGCCAGTGGCTGGCGCGGTGGCTGGGTTTGTTGGCAGCTTGCCACTCCCAGAGACTGGCCTCTCGCAGCGCGTAGCGCTCGCCCAGCTGCGCCAGGCAGTAGTCGATACTGGCGGTGTTGTGTTCCAGATGGAGTTGGCTGAGGCTGTCCAGCAGCCAGGCGTCGGGTTGGGCAGATTGGCCGGGCGGGTATAGCTCACCGCGCAGGTGCCGCAGCTCCCGCTCCAGTTGATCAACTCTGGCCACCAGGTCTTCCCGGGTGACGTCCTTTGGTGGGCTTTTTTTTGTCATGGCCTGTTTTCTGTGCCGCCAACAACGATTGCCCGTCCGGGCATGGTCGGTCGGGCGGAATGCCCGAAACCTAAGAATAGTTGCTTTTAAGGCTAGCGCCAGAGAATGACAGGCTATTTAACGCGCCACAAAAGGCGTGGCCAGCGCAGGTATCAGGGCTTGGCCAAACGCTCCCGCGCCCTTTCCACCGCTGCTTTCACCTGGGCGGGGGCCGTGCCGCCAATATGGTTGCGCGCCGCCACCGAGCCTTCCAGCGTCAGCACCTTAAACACACCTTCCTCTATTACCTCGGAGAACTGGCGCAGCTCTGTCAGGCTCATCTCTGACAGGTCCTTGCCGGTTTGTACCCCGTAAGCCACGGATTTGCCCACCACCTCGTGAGCATCGCGGAAGGGCACGCCCTTGCGCACCAGGTAGTCCGCTAGATCGGTGGCGGTAGAGAAACCGCGCTTGGCGGCTTCGTACATCTTGTCTTTGCGCGGCTGAATCGCAGGCACCATATCGGCAAAGGCGCGCAAACAGTCTTTGACGGTATCTATGGCGTCGAACACCGGCTCTTTATCTTCCTGGTTGTCCTTGTTGTAGGCCAGGGGCTGGGATTTCATCAGTGTCAGCAGGGCAATTAAATGGCCGTTCACCCGCCCGGTTTTGCCGCGCACCAGCTCGGGCACGTCGGGGTTTTTCTTCTGCGGCATGATGGAAGAGCCGGTGCAGAAGCGGTCGGGCAGGTCGATAAACTGGAATTGCGACGAGGTCCAGAGCACCAATTCCTCGCTCATGCGCGACATATGGGTTAGTAGGATGCTGGCAAAGGCGCAGAATTCGATGGCGAAATCCCGGTCGCTGACTGAGTCCAGCGAGTTTTCGGTGGGCGCATCAAAGCCCAGCAGTTGAGCGGTGTAGGCCCGGTCGATGGGGTAGGTGGTGCCCGCCAGGGCAGCGGCGCCCAGGGGCGACTGATTCAGGCGCTTGCGGCAATCCAGCAGGCGGCTGTGGTCGCGGTGCAGCATTTCAAACCAGGCCAGCAGATGGTGGCCAAAGGTTACCGGCTGGGCGGTTTGCAGGTGGGTAAAGCCGGGCATGATGGTGTCTGCCTCGCGCTCGGCCAAGTCCAGCAGGCCGGTTTGCAAGCGGCTAAGCTCTTTGCTGATAGCGTCGATTTCGTCGCGCATATACAGGCGTATGTCGGTGGCCACTTGATCGTTGCGCGAGCGTCCGGTATGAAGTTTTTTGCCGGTGATGCCGATGCGCTGGGTGAGCACCGCCTCGATATTCATGTGCACATCTTCCAGGCTGACAGACCAGTTGAACTGGCCCGCCTGCACCTCGGCGCGAATGGCCTCCAGGCCGCTGATAATCTGGTCGCGCTCTGCCTCGGTGAGCACGCCCACCTTGGCCAGCATGGTGGCGTGGGCAATGGAGCCGTTGATGTCGTGGTGATAAAGACGATAGTCAAACCCGATAGAGGCAGTAAAACGCTCGACAAAGGCATCGGTCGCTTCGGCGAAGCGGCCGCCCCAGGGTTTGATGGGCTGGTCGTTTTGGCTCATGGAGGGCAATGTCCCGAAAGATGACGAAAGATAACGAAAGAAAATAACGCAAAAGCCGCCTTCAGACGGCAAAGCGCGGCATTATAGCCCAGTCGCCGCGACGCCCGTAACTAACCATTGCCCAGACAACAGGAGATGCATTTGAGTCAGCCCCTTGCCCCCCGCCTGGATGCGGGCAACAGCACGGATTTTTTGCCCAACCTCTGCCAAACCCAGGTGGTGTTTATGCTGGTGTTGGTGGCGGAACTCATTGCCCTTTTGCTGACGGTGGCCAGTGAGGGGCTGCGCCAATTCAGTTGGGAAAGCCTGGCGGTAACGTCTTTTTATGTGCAGTGGATAGTGCTGCTCAGCGCTCTGGCGCTGTGCCAGCTGCGCCCGGTGATGCGCGGCTGGAGCTGGAGTAAAGCCGGGCTGATCTGCTACCTGCTGATTTTGACCTTGACCCTGGTGCTCTCCCTGATCGGTCAGTGGTTGCTGCATCTGTTTTTTGACAATCGTTTTGATGCGCGCCCCTTTAACCCCGATTACTGGCGGCTGCTGGAAAATCTGCTGATCGCCGCCATTCTGGCAGGCATTTTTTTGCGCTATCTCTATTTGCAACAACAGCTGCGCCGTCAGCAGCAGGTGGAGCTGCACGCGCGCATCCAGGCGCTGCAATCGCGCATAAGGCCCCACTTTTTATTCAACAGCATGAACTCCATCGCCAGCCTGATCAGCGTAGATCCGGTGGCGGCCGAACGGGTGGTGGAAGATTTGGCGGAGCTATTTCGCGCCAGCCTGGCCGAGCCTTCGCTGATTCCACTGGAGCGGGAGCTGGCGCTCTGTCGCCGCTACCTGGATATTGAAAAGTTGCGCCTGGGCGATAGATTGCACGTGGAGTGGCAGGTGGACAAGTTACCGCCCGGCGTGGAAATTCCCAGCTTGCTGTTACAGCCGCTGCTCGAGAACGCCGTGTTTCACGGCATCGAACCCCTGCCCCAGGGCGGGCGCTTGAGCCTGGCCGTGGCCTGCAAAAACAACAAGGTGCAGATAAAAATTGCCAACCCGATTGTGGTCACGCGCCACAAAACATCAGCGCCCCTCGCGGACGACAAAAGCGGCCGCCACAATCGTATGGCGCGCGACAATATTCGCCGCCGCCTGCAAGCGCATTACGGCGATGCCGCGCGTTTTTCCAACGCGGTGGATGCCGATACCTTTACCACCCTGATCAGTTACCCCATAACCCCAACGACTTAATAACATCAAAAAGGGCTAAACCCATGGACTTGTTAATCGTCGACGATGAACCCCTGGCCCGCCAGCGGCTGGTGCGTATGGTGCAAAACCTTGAGGACTGCCAAGTGGTCGGCGAGGCAGGCAGCGCCGAGTCAGCTATGCAGGCCATACAGCAACAGGACCCGGATGTGGTGTTGCTCGACATTCGTATGCCCGGTGAAGATGGCTTGAGCCTCGCGCACCGCATTGCCGAACTGGAAGATCCGCCCGCACTGATTTTTTGCACTGCCTTCGATCAATACGCGCTCGATGCCTTTGGTACATCGGCTGTTGGTTATCTACTTAAACCCATCAAGACAGAGCAACTGCGCGAGGTGCTCGACAAGGCGCAAAAACTCAACAAATTGCAGCGCGCTGCTGCCACTGGCCCACGCGCTGCCAGTGAAAGCCAGCGCAGCCACATCAGCGCCAAAACCCGTCGCGGTGTTGAACTGATTGCGCTGGAGGCCGTGCGTTTTTTTATCGCCGACCACAAATACGTCACCGTGCATCACACCGGCGGCGAACATTTACTGGATGAAACCCTGAAGGAATTGGAAGAAGAATTTGGCGAGCGCTTTTTGCGTATTCACCGCAATGCTCTGGTGTCGGTGGCGCACATAGAAGCGGTGGAGCGCAACAGCCAGGGTCAGTATCAGGTGCGCCTGGCGGGCATGGACTATAAGCCGGTTGTTAGCCGTCGCCATGCCGCTGGGCTTAAGAGCTTTATTAAAAATTTGTAGGGAATCTTTCGGGTTTGTGGACATTTGAGTAGCAAAAGTGAAAGTAGAAATTTCATGCCCAGTATTCAGATGTGAAAATGAGAAAGAGATTTTCTTTGCTCGCTTGTGTGCATTGCCGGGCATTAAAAACCTGGAGGTTGGAGCACAGCACCTGTGTTTTCAGTTAAATCCAAACTGTGCCCACGACCTTGTTGGTGAAATCGAAAACCTATGTGACGCCTGGGGTGTGGGATTTAGGTTGCTTGATGGGTAATATTTTCAAAAAAGCGCGAAAAATTGCTGCGCTTTTGCCAGGGGGCTAAATCCAGCTGGCTTCGCCAGCTGGTGATACTCGTCCACAATCCTGGCCAACTGCTGGGCGGTGGGCTTGTCGTAAATAATTAACGTCATTTGAAAATTCAGCCAAAGGCTGCGCGCCACGCCTGATGTGCTGGTTTTTTGTCCCAAGGATGTCTCTGCTCAGAAATTGTGCTAGTGTCTGTAAGACGATGTAATACGGCTTTGGAGTTGAACAATGAGCACCCTAACCATTCGTATTGATGAGGCCTTGGAATCCAGCCTGGAACGGATTGCCCAACTGCGCCACCAGAGTAAGAGCGAGGTGGCGCGTCAAATGTTGCGAGCTCAACTACTCCGCGAATCTTTGCGCAAGGCCCAGGAAGAGCTTGGGCCTCAGGCGCGGGCCAGTGGCTGGTTGACGGAAGACGATATTCTGCGTGACATAACGTGAGGGTCTTTTTTGATACGAACGTCTGGTTATCGGCTTTGGTTTTTCCTGGACTTTGTGCGGAGCTACTGGCGGCAGTAAAAGAGGCGGAGCACGAGTTGGTGACCAGCGAGTTAATACGCATGGAGACGCTGGCAGTACTCAGGCGGAAATTTGTGGTACACCAACAGGCCGTGACCATATTCGAACTGCTTTGGGCAGAGGCTGCCTATATTGCCGATATCGATTCTCCCAGAGAGGATGCAGATGCGCGCTTGGTCGCAGCGGCGACCGCCGCCGGTGTTGATCTATTTGTCACCGGCGACCAGCGTGTGCTTGGCTGGAATCCGGTGGATTCAGCGCAGTCAGAAAATTCCATGCTTATCATGTCGCCAAGAGAGGCGTGGGCCAGGTTGTTCACGGATAACCCGCAGCAGCCAGCAAAATAGCGCGCTCGAAGTGTCGCCTCGTGGCTGTGGGTGATCTACCTGCCTCTGCTATCATCCCCACCCAAACCCACAGGCCGGAATCCCCCGCTTATGCCCCAGTTGTTTACCCGCACCCTGCGCATCGCCACCCGCAAAAGTCTCCTCGCTCTCTGGCAGGCCGAGTACGTCAAAGCCGAGCTGGAACGCCATCACCCAGGCCTTCAGGTGGAGCTGGTGCCGCTCACCAGTCGCGGCGACAAGATTCTGGATGTGCCCCTGGCCAAGGTGGGCGGCAAGGGGTTGTTTGTAAAGGAGCTGGAAACTGCGCTGCTGGAAAATGACGCGGACATCGCCGTGCATTCCATGAAAGACGTGCCCATGGAGTTTCCCGAGGGCCTGGGTCTGGCGGTGATTTGCCCCCGCGAAGACCCCCGCGACGCCTTTGTGTCCAACCGTTTTACGTGCCTGGATGAGCTGCCCGCAGCTAGCGTGCTGGGCACCTCCAGCCTGCGCCGCCAGTGTCAGCTGCTGGCGCTGCGCCCCGATCTGGAAGTGCGCTTTTTGCGCGGCAATGTGCAAACCCGTCTGCAAAAACTTGATAACGGCGAGTATGACGCCATCATTCTCGCGGCCGCCGGTTTGCTTCGTCTGGAGCTCAAACCGCGTATTGCTTCTTATATAGAGCCGGAAACCTGTCTGCCTGCCGGTGGCCAGGGCGCGGTGGGCATTGAGTGCCGCCTTGATGACGCCGAGGTGTTGGCGCTGCTGCAACCTCTGGCCGACGCCACTACCAGCGAACAGGTGCTGGCGGAGCGCGCCATGAACCGCCGTTTGCAGGGTGGCTGTCAGGTGCCTATTGGTTGTTTTGCCCTGCATACGGATCAGGGGCTTTGGCTGCGCGGGCTGGTGGGTTCACCCGATGGTCGTCAGCTGTTGCGCGACGAGATTCACGGCCCGGCAAATCAGGCGGAGCAATTGGGCGAGGCACTGGCCGACCGGCTGCTGGCGGCGGGCGCGGCCGAGATTTTGGCAGCGGTTTACGGTTAGGCTTGGCTTATGGCTCGTTTTGGCATTGCCCATCTGTTGATCACGCGCCCCCTGGCCCAGGCAGAGCCTTGGGCTGAACAGCTTGCCACTCTGGGGATAAGCGGCCAGTGTATTCCGGTGCTGGAGTTGGTGGCGCTCAGCTCACCTGAGCAGGTGCAGGCCATTAAAAATCGCGTGCTGGATTTTGACTTGTTTCAAAAAGCTATTTTTGTGAGCCAGAATGCGGTGGATTTTGGCATGGCTTGGCTGGAGGATTATTGGCCCCAGTTGCCCTTGGGCATCGATTATTTTGCTGTGGGTGAAGCCACGGCGCGGTCGTTGCGAGCGCGCGGCCTGGCCGTTAGCGCGCTGGGTGCGACAGAGCAGGGCGCCATGAACAGCGAGAGCCTTTTGCAGGCGCCGGAATTCCAGCAGGTGGCTGGCGAAAAAATACTGATTTTTCGTGGCCTGGGTGGTCGCGGCCACATGGGCGAGATATTGCGGGAGCGCGGTGCGCAGGTGGAATACTGCGAGCTGTATCAGCGCTGTTTGCCCGTGGGAGCACCTGCCGCCCTGGCGGATTTTTTTGCGCGCCGATTGTCGCAACCCAATCCCCTGGTGCTCGCGATACACAGTGGTGATAGTCTCAACTTCTTTATGCAGGCGCTGGGCAAGCAGCCGCTTATTGATCGCCAGCGAGTGCTTAACCTGCCCCTCCTGGTGCCCGGCAACAGGGTTGCGGCCCTGGCGCAAGCCCAGGGCTTTAGGCAAATTATTTGTGCCGAAAATGCCACCGACAAGGCCATGACCCAGGCCTTGGTTAATTACCTTAGCGAGAATGAATCCCGTGACTGAGAAACTGCAAATCGAAGATCATCCTGAAACGTCTCCGGCGGTGAATGAGACTGCACCGATCAAATCTCCCGCTGTGCGCGAAAAAAAATCGGGCGGCGGCCTGCTGTGGTTTTTTGTGCTCTTGTTGGTTGTCGGCCTGATGTCGGCGAGCGGTTATTTTTATTTGCAAATGCAGCAACAAACCCAACAGCTGGCGAGCCTGCAATCGGCAATCGATCAAAGTCGCGAGGCGCAAAGCTATGCGCAGCAGCAAATGGAAAGCCAGGTGGATCAGCAGCTTCAGCAAGCGCGTCAACAACTGGATAGTCAGCAGCAGGAGCTGGCGCAGCGTTTGGATGCCCTGGCGTCGCGCGTGTTGGCGATGGGGAATGTGGATCGCGATGAATGGAAGCTGACTGAGGCAGAACATCTGTTGCGTATGGCCAACCAGCGTGTACTGCTGGAGCGCAGTGGCACTAACGCCTTGGCTTTGGCGCAACAGGTGGACGATATTTTGCGCAGTCTTAATCAGGCGGGGTTGCAGGAAGTCAGGCGTACCCTTGCCAACGAAATGGCGGAGTTGCGTTTGATTGGCGATGTTGATCGCGAGGGTGTTTTCCTGCGTTTGGCGGCGGTCGCGCAGCAAGTGGAAAAAATGTCCCTGCTGGAACCCTTGAGCGACGAGCAAGAAGCCTGGGTTGAACCGGAAGACGATAGCGAAACAGGCCTGTGGGCGAGCGTAAAACGCGGTACCCGGAATCTATTGCGTCGTTTTGGTGAGCACATTCGTGTGCGCAATCACGGCACAGA
>CBFGWO010000087.1:0-14033 GCA_965652595.1 uncultured Cellvibrio sp.
TGCGGTGTTCATCCTGCGATCCTCCGGTGATGGGCTTCGATGCTGTTAGTTAACCGCAGCATCCGGGCATTAGCCGGGCAGGATTAGGGCATTTTGGCGATGAATTCGGGCAAATTGTGGCGGTAGGCTTGGGCGGTGAAAAAAGCTATTATGCCGCCCCAACTTTAACCACCGCCTTTTGAATAAATGCCCCGGGGAGTGACGATGAGTATCAAGTCTGACAAGTGGATGCGCCGCATGGCTGAGCAGCACGGCATGATCGAGCCCTTTGAGCCGGGCCAGGTGCGTTACGACAGCCAGGGCCAGCGCATTGTGTCTTACGGTACTTCCAGCTACGGCTACGATGTGCGCTGCGCTGATGAATTCAAGATTTTTACCAACGTGCACTCCACGGTGGTGGACCCCAAAAACTTTGATGAAAAAAGTTTTGTGGATATTAAAAGCGACGTGTGCATTATTCCGCCCAACTCCTTTGCGCTGGCGCGCACGGTGGAATATTTTCGGATTCCCCGCTCGATTTTGACGGTGTGTCTGGGTAAATCCACTTATGCTCGTTGCGGCATTATCGTCAACGTTACGCCGCTGGAACCTGAGTGGGAAGGGCATGTGACTTTGGAGTTTTCCAACACCACGCCGCTGCCCGCAAAAATTTATGCCAACGAAGGTGTGGCGCAAATGCTGTTTTTTGAATCTGATGAGCTGTGCGAAACCTCGTATAAGGATCGCGGGGGTAAGTACCAAGGGCAGCGTGGGGTGACTTTGCCGCGTACTTGATTCCAGTTGTGATTGATTTGCACAAAAAAGCCACGGCATAAAAATGTCGTGGCTTTTTTGTTTCGCGGCCTTTTTAAGTTTGGACTAGCGACTTTAAGTTTCGGCTAGCGACTTTTACCGTGGCTTTTTGCTAACGGGCCGACTACCCGGCCTGGGTTTGTCCGTGCGAGCACTATCACGTTTGGTGTTGATGGTCGCATTATGTTTACGCGCACTCTCAAACTTATCGCCAAAGGCCTTTTGTGCCCCTGACTTTTGGGCGCCCGGCTTAATCGGGAATTTTTTCCCGGTTGTTTTCGCCGCAGGCGTGCGCCCCGCGTTTTGTCTCACCATTTTAGCGGCGGTAGCTTCATCGGGAATCAAGGCGTTGGGCCCATCGCCAATCAAGTGAGCCTTGCGCATGCTGCGCAAAGCATCGCGCAGTGTGGGCCAGTTTTTCGGATCGTGGTAGCGCAGCAGGGCTTTTTGCAATCGGCGCTGATCCAGGCCCTTGGGGATAGAAATGCGCCCGGCTTTGTAGGTGAGTTTTTTGAGCGGGTTGCGCTCGGAGAAATACATCGCCGTTGCCAACGACATGGGCGAGGGATAAAAGGTTTGCACCTGGTCCACTTCAAAATTATTTTTCTTTAGCCAGAGCGCCATGTTGAGCATGTCTTCATCGCGGGTGCCTGGGTGAGCGGCGATAAAGTAGGGGATTAAATACTGCTTTTTGCCCGCTTCTTTCGAGTATTTATCAAACAGGCGTTTGAACTCGTAGTAGCTGGCCATTTTGGGTTTCATCATTTGCGCCAGGGGCGCTTCTTCGGTGTGCTCGGGCGCGATTTTCAAATAGCCGCCCACATGGTGAGTCACCAATTCCTTCACGTATTCCGGATCTTGCACCGCCAGGTCGTAGCGCAAACCCGACGCAATAGACACCGTATGTACGCCTTTGATGGCGCGCGCTTTGCGATAAAGCTCGGTGGTGTGCTTGTGGCTGGTGGTGAGGTTTTTACAAATGGTTGGGTAGACGCAGGACAGGCGGCGGCATCGGCTGAGCGTGGGCATGTCTTTGCACGTGAGGCGATACATGTTGGCGGTGGGGCCGCCCAGGTCAGAGATATGGCCGGTAAAGCCGGGCACTTTATCGCGGATATTTTCAATCTCGCGCAAAATCGATTCCTGCGAACGGCTTTGGATAATACGCCCTTCGTGTTCGGTGATCGAACAAAAGGTGCAGCCACCAAAACAGCCGCGCATGATATTGACCGAGGTTTTGATCATGTCGAAGGCGGGGATTTTGGCATCGCCGTAACTGGGGTGAGGCACCCGCGCGTAAGGTAAATCAAATACAGAATCCAGCTCGTCGGTTTCAAGCGGAATCGGTGGCGGGTTGATCCAGACTTCGCGATTGCCGTGGCGCTGGATCAGCGGGCGCGCGTTGTAAGGGTTAGCTTCCTGGTGCAGCACGCGCGAGGCGTGGGCATACAGGATGGCATCGTTGCGCACTTTTTCGAACGCGGGTAGGCGCACGTACACCTGGTCGTTGTCGGCCAGGTCGCTGCGGTTTTGCAGTGGCATGGGGATGATACGAACGGGCTGGGCTTCGTCGGGATCTATCGCTTTAGCGGATTCGGTGCCTTGCGCGGGGCAACCTTGCGTTTGCAGTTCGTTGTTGGGATCAAGGGCGGCAATTTGTGCCGCCATTTTTTCCGGCTCCAACTGACGCAGGCCCACTTGCGAATTGTTGGCGTCGGCTTTGGCAATATCGACGCTGGTATTGGGGTTGTGTTGGTACTCGTAAGGATTGGGCAATTTGTCGATATTGCCCGGCCAGTCGATGCGGCTGGAATCAATTTCTGTCCAACCCGCCGGTGGTGCTTTGCGAATCACGGCGGTGCCGCGAATATCGGTCAACTCAGAAATATCTCTTCCCGCCGCCAGGGCGTGGGCCACATCGGCGATTGCGCGCTCAGCGTTGCCGTACAACAAAATATCGGCGGTGGAATCGATCAATACCGAGCGGCGCACCTCGTTGCTCCAGTAATCGTATTGAGCGATGCGGCGCAGGCTGGCTTCAATGCCGCCAATCACAATAGGCACATCTTTGTAGGCCTCTTTGCAACGCTGGCTGTAAACGGTCACGGCGCGGTCGGGACGTTTGCCGCCCATGCCGCCGGGGGTGTAGGCATCGTCGGAGCGCAGGCGCAGGTCGGCGGTGTAGCGGTTGATCATGGAATCCATGTTGCCCGCGCTTACACCAAAAAACAGGTTGGGCTTGCCCAGCGCTTTAAAGGGTTCGGCGCTTTTCCAATCCGGCTGGGCAATGATGCCCACGCGAAAACCCTGGGATTCCAAAAAGCGGCCAATCACCGCCATGCCAAAACTGGGGTGATCCACATAGGCGTCGCCACACACGATGATGATGTCGCAACTGTCCCAGCCGAGTTGATCCATTTCTGCCCTGCTCATCGGCAAAAAGGGCGCTGGCCCGTAGCACTCAGCCCAGTAGCGTGGATGGGAAAAAAGATGTTTGGCTGGGGCGTTCATAAGCGGGATGGCCTGAATTTCGAGGGCGGCCATTGTCCCAGAAAGCGGCGGGGGATAACAGGTATAAACGCCGAGGTATGGTTAAAAAATAGCCAGCGGCAATCACTTGCCGCCGGCAACCGGAGATAGGGGAACTAAGCTGCCGCCAGGAGTTTGTCGTACTTGCGGCTGAGCATGTCGTAAAACTGCTCGCGCACCTGGCTAACAGAAGATTTAAGCGCGGTGATTTGCTCGGGTGTAATGTCCTGACGGCCCACAAATACCTGCTTGCGGTAGAGCGCAATACGGGCGCCGTAGAGGCGCAGGCTGCGCTCCAGGTTTTTCTCGCCCAGCATCAGCAGCTTGGCTTCGGCGTCCGCCAACTTTTTGAATTCATTCACTAATTCGGTATTCACTGATTCCAGCTCCTGGCGCCGCAGAGCGGGCCAGCGCTCGCCAAACTGGATGGATTCCACCACCAGCGACGAATACTTGGCGAAAATGTGCGTCACTGTGCCGACCTGGGATGACACTTGTTCCAGTATTTGCAAGCGGCGCAGTTCGCGCTGCTGGCTAAACTGGGTTTGGGCGCTGCGGCGCAGGATAAACCAGGCGCAGAGCGCGGCGATCAAGGCGCCCATGCCCATTTTGATGGAAGTGTCGGTTATCTGGAAAAAGGTTTCCAAATCCATAACTGCTAGCCTCTCTCGTCAGAAAATTGCCGGTTTGGGGGTTCTGAAAAGGAAACAGCAAGAAGCAGGCCAGCCTTATGGGGTGGCGTAGTTGGCAGGGAATGCCAGGACTATTTGCTTGGTAGGACATTGGGTATATACTTTTTGGTATATATCATTAGTGGCAATTTGAGGGCCAGTAAATGACACACAAAGCCAGGATTTTTATGAATGGTCGCAGCCAGGCCGTGCGATTACCCAGGACTTTTAGGTTTGATGTGGATGAAGTTTTTGTGCGGCGTCAGGGTGAGGATGTGGTTCTTTCACCCAGGGCGCCTGTGTGGGACGAATTCTTTGCCCAGCCTTCAGCTTTTGGCGAGGAATATCTCGAGGACAGGGATCAACCCGAGGTGCAAGAGAGGGATTTTTAATCATGTATATGCTGGATACCAACACTTGTATTTTCGTTTTAAAACAGCGATCTCCCAAACTGCTGCGCAAATTCAAAGCCATTCGTCAGTTGGGCATTTCGTCAATTACTTTTGGTGAACTGTGTTTTGGTATCGAAAACGGCGAGGTACAGCTGAAAGAAGAGCGATATCGCCAGCTCGACCTTTTTGTCCACAATCTTTCGCTTTTCGAGTGGGATGAAGAGGCCGCACGTCACTATGGTGTTATACGTGCTGAGTTAAAGCGCAAGGGCGCGCTTATTGGCAGCAATGACTTGCTGATTGCTGCCCATGCGCGCAGCCTGGGTGCGGTACTGGTGACTAACAATACTCGCGAGTTCAAGCGGGTGGCGGATTTAACGGTGGAAGATTGGCTGTGAACTATTTGATCAAGCTCTTCGCTAGCAAACCCTCCAACCCATTCAAGCGAATCTCGTACATCAACGCCAACAATCGCCCCAGCTTGCCCGCCGGAAAACCGGTGCGTGCCATCCATATCAGATAGTGTTCGGGGATATCGGCAATCGCGCTGCCTTTAAATTTGCCGTAGGGCATGCGGGTGCTGCGCAATTCGGTGAGTAGACTGGCGTCCAGGGGTAGGGCTTCTGCCACCGCTAGCCTCCCGCCAACTTGACGGTAAAACCGCGCTTTTCCAGCTCGGCTTTGAGTTTTTCCCGCTGGTCGCCCTGAATTTCGATAACGCCATCTTTTACCGAACCTCCCACGCCACACATTACCTTAAGGGCTTTGGCCAGGTCTTTGAGTTGGGCATCCTCCAGAGGTACACCGGAAATACTGGTAACGCCCTTGCCGTTGCGTCCGGCGGTTTCGCGGCGGATGCGGACTATGCCGTCGCCTGCCGGACGGCTGGGGACGGGTGGGGCTTCTTTGATTCGGCCAGCGTCGGTGGAATAGACCAGGCGGGAATTTTTACTCATGGGGTGCTCTCAAACGGTGGGGCAGGCGGGAATCATAACCCAGGCGGCAAGCTGCTAGAATGCCCCCTTTTTTCGACGGGGCCGGGGATATGAAGTCTGTTGTGGTTAAAAGCCTGCTGTTTGTCAGCGTTATCTTAGTTGCCAGCGCCTGCTCCGAGCAGCCAGCGCCTGCCGAACCCGCCACGGGTGAGGCCGCACTTTTGGCCCAAGGCCAGCAAAAAGCGCGCATGTGTGTTGGCTGCCACGGGCCCAAGGGGATCTCCCGTGTGGCTTCCTATCCTTCCATTGCTGGAAAGCCAGCCGATTACCTGAGCGAGCAGCTCCACGCCCTGCGCTCCGGTGAGCGCATGGACCCAATGATGACATCCATCGCCAAAAACCTGAGTGATGAAGATATTCAAGCGCTGGCTGTCTATTTCGCGAGCCTGCCGGGTGCGGAGGAGGCCAGCCAGTGACCGCAGTGGATGTAAAAGGCGTTTGGCCAGATGATGCTCAACCGGTGGTGGATGCATTTACAGAGAACTTTGCCCAAGGCGAGGAGGGCGCCGCCCTCGCGGTTTACCGTCACGGCCAACCCTGGATTAGCCTCTGGGCCGGTGTGAGCAGTCAAAAGGACGCCGCTATCACCGAGGCGCCCTGGACCGAAAATACGCTGGTCAATGTCTTTTCCGCGAGCAAGGGGCTGTTGGCCCTGCGCTGTTTGCAGCGACTGACCCAGGCCCAGCTGGGGCTAGAGACACCTGTTGCGCACATCTGGCCCGAGTTTGCCCAAGGCGGCAAGGCCGGCATCACTATCGGCCAGGTGTTGTGCCACAGAGCGGGCCTTTCAGCATTTCACGAGCGCCGCGCCGACGGGGATATCTTTGATTGGCCGCTCATCACCCAAGCCATAGCCGCCGAAACCCCCTGGTGGACACCCGACAGCGAGCAGGGTTATTCCCCGTTTATCTTTGGCTGGATTCTCGGTGAGTTGGTGCGTCGCCTGGCGGCTAGCGACAGCTTTGGCGAGGATTTTCGTCTGTTGGCCGAATCCCTCGGTGCCGATTGCCATTTTGGTTTGCGCGATGACGAGCTGGCGCGAGTAGCCGATACCGGCCCCCTCAAAAGCTCGCTGCAAATACTGGTGGCGGGCACAGAGGGCGCCGACAGCGCTTCCCTCGGGCGGCTGATGAAGGCCGACCCGCGCGGGGTTACCAATCGCGCCTTTGCCAATCCCATGAGCTTGATGACGTCCACCAATACCCGTGCCTGGCGCCAGACCCAGGTTCCCGCCGCCAACGGCCATTGCAGTGCCCGCGGGCTGGCCGCTATTTACGGTGCTTTGGCCGATGGCCAACTCTTGCCCGAGCAGGCTCAGCCTTTGTGTTGGACGCCGCTCAGCCAGGGGCAGGACAGGGTGTTGGGTGTTCCCCTGCGCTTTGGTGCTGGATTTATGCTCAGCCAGGATCGACCCGACTGCCGCTTTGGTCGCGGCCCCCGCGCCTTTGGCCACCCAGGCGCGGGCGGTAGCCTCGGTTTTGCCGACCCTGATCATGGGCTGGGGTTTGGCTATGTCACCTCACGCATGGGGCAAAGCCTGCTGATCGACGCCCGCGCCATTCGCTTGATCGATGCCCTTTATTCTCTCCCGGAGCTAGCCCCATGACCGACTTCAACGACAGCCTGATCGACCTGCAAACCCGCGTGGTCTTTCAGGAGGACACCCTGCAGGAACTCAACCGGGTGGTCGCCCTCCAGGATCAGGAAATCCGCCAGCTCAAAGAGCAGATGCTACTGCTGGCCAAGCGCCTGGATGATTTTGTTTACAGCCAGGAGCAGGGGGGAATCAAACCTGCGGATGAGCGCCCGCCTCACTACTAGCTCACCAGAAAGCTGCCAAGGTGTGTCAGTAGAGAATTTGAACTTGTGCACAAGTCGCAATCCTTGTCTACACTGGGTTGAACCCCAAAAATCAATCGATGTAGCTTGACGATGCGACAACATTACTATGCGGAAGGGCAATCCCGATCTCTCGTTGGATCTCAGCAGTAGGACGCCTTTACACACGGCTTTGGACGCCTCGGAAATTGCGCTCTGGTTTATGAACCCGGTGACGGGCGAGCTGCATTTTTCGCCTTACTTCTATCAATTGGTGCCCGAACTGGCGCACCCTCTCGATGAGCTGGAATCCTTGCTGGCATTAATGCCCGCCTCAGACAGCTACATCTTTCGCAAGGCTTTTGTCGATCCCGGCGAGCCGGAAAAAGCGCCCATGCACGCCTGTGAGGTACGTTTGGTGGGGCTGGTGAGTGCGCCGCGTCTGCGTTTTATCGGGCGAATGACCCATACCCGCGATCAGCAGGCTGAGCCCTTGTTCGGTGGCGATCAGCGTCGCGTGTTCCAGGGTGTGGTAGTCAGCAGTCAGCATTGGCTCGCCAATCCTGGCCCGGAATACGTTCAGCATTTGCTCGCCAGCCTGTTTGCCGATAGCCCCATCGCCAGCTTTGTTACCGATGCCCAGGGCGTGGTGTTGCAGCAAAACCAGGCCTTTGAGCGATTGTTTAACCTGTCGCCGCGCCAAATTATCAAATCTATCGGGCGCTATAACCTGCTGCGCGATAAAGCTTTGCGCTCCCACGCCGATAACTATCAAAAGTTGAAGCGCGTCTACACAAGTGGCAGCGTTGAAACTCTGGAGTTGACCTATCCACTGGCGAACCTCCACAAAAACAAACTGTTGCACGATACCGCCTTGCATCTGCGCGTTAATTTTTTGCCCATGCGCGATCGCAACGGGCAGGTGGCGCGGGTGCTGGTGCAGTTGCAGGATTGCTCCAGTATGCGGGATGTCAGCGACAGCCTGCGTCGCCATAACCAGCTACTGTGCAACCTGATCGACAATTCGCAAAACCTGATTGCAGTCAAATCGCTCGAAGGGCGTTACTTGCTGGTAAACCAGAGTTTTGCCCAGTGGCTGGGTCGGGACGCTGAGGATGTGTGCGGTAAAACCGACGCGGAATTGTTCGACACCGAAACCGCACAGCGATTACTGGCGCAGCAGGCACGACTGTTGGAAGGCGAGGGCTATACTGAATCCGAAGACCTGCTGCCGGGCAAGAATGCGACCCAGGGGAATTTTGTCAGCACGCGTCTATTACTCAGAGATAACCACAACCAGCTTTACGGCATAGGCCAGATAATGACCGATATCAGCCGGCAAAAAGCCGCCGAAGAAATTCTGGAAAACCAGCGGCAGGAATTACAATTGCTGCTCAACTCCGTGCACTCGGCGATCTGGTACCTCGATCGCTGGGGAGTCATCCGTGAAGCCAACACGGTCGCGCAAAAAATGATTGGCGGCGAACACCTGGGTAAAAGCTTTATTGAGTTGGCGGATTTTTGGGATGATCCCGCTGAGCGCCAGCGCGAAATTATGCAGGTTATTCGCACCGGAGAGCCGCAGTTGCGTTCAACCGAAAGCGCGCATATCAACGGCAATCCCCATTGGTTTTTAGTTGACAAGATTCCCACCAACGATAAATCCGGTCAGGTGAGCGGTTTGCTGCTTACGATGATGGATGTTACCGACGCTGTGGTGCGTGAAAAAGCGCTGCGCGAAAGCGAGGCGCGTTACAAAGCCTTCATCGCCAATAGTTCGGAAGCCATCTGGTGTTACGACATGGTGCCGCCGATCGACATACACGCAGATCTTGAAACTCAGGTTGAAGCTATCGCGACGGGTGCTCAATTATCCGAGTGCAATCAGATGCTGGTGCGTATGTTGGGCGCCTGCGAAGCAGAAGAAGTACTGGGCTCCAATCTGCTTGAAAGCGGCTCAAAAAATTATCTGTTCGATCTGCATCATTTTGTTGAACAAAGCTATCAGTTGGTTGACCACGAAATCCTGCGCGAAGATAAAAAGGGCCGCACACTTTGCTTTCATATCTCCTGCATGGGTGTGGTGGAAGATGGTGCTTTACAGCGAGTCTGGGGCACCACCAAAGATGTGACAGCGCGCAAGCGCTATCAGGAGCGCCTTGAATACCAATCCACCCATGATGCACTGACCCGCTTACCCAATCGTGTGCGACTCTATCGTGAAATGGAGCACTGGCTGCGCCACCGCGATAGTGATCACCTGAGCGCTTTGCTGTTAATTGATCTGGATCGTTTTAAAGAAATTAACGATACCCTGGGGCATCAGGTGGGCGACCATTTGTTGCAACTGATCGGCCCTCGCCTGGAAACCGAAATGGCGGAAATGCCGGGCACCATCGCTCGCCTGGGGGGTGATGAGTTTGCGATTTTCCTGCCGCGCATTCGCTCGCCGCGCCAGGCCATCGTATTTGGCCACCGCGTGCTCGATGCCCTGCGGCAGGAATTTGATGTTGATGGGTTCTTTACCGAAATCAGTGCCAGTATCGGTATTTCGATTTCGCCCACCCAGGCGCAGGATGTCAGCACCATGATGCGCTACGCCGATGTGGCCATGTACCGCGCCAAGACCGAGATGTCGGGGCTTTCACTCTACAACGCCGAGTATGATCCTCACTCGCCTAAACGCCTGGCGATGATGGGCGAGCTGGGTCGCGCAATTCGCGAGGATCAGCTCTGTTTGCACTACCAGCCCAAGGTGTGCCTTGAAACCAGCAAATTTTACGGCTTTGAAGCACTGTTGCGCTGGAACCATCCAGAATTGGGTTTTGTGCCTCCCGGTGAGTTCATTCCGATTGTTGAAATGACCAGCCTTATCCACCCGATGACAGCCTGGGTGCTGGAAAAAAGTATTGAACAATGCCGCGCCTGGCTCGATCGCGGGTTGGTAATCAGCGTTGCCGTAAATCTCTCGGCGCGCAATCTGCTGGACGACAATATTCCCAAACAGGTAGAGCGCCTGTTACAGGAATACCAATTGCCCGCCAGTGCCCTGGAGCTGGAAATTACCGAAAGCTCCATCATGACCGACCCGACACGTGCGCTGCGGGTACTGGAGCATTTGCATGAGTTGGGGGTGCAGCTGTCGATTGACGATTTTGGTACTGGCTATTCCTCTCTTGCTTACCTCAAGCGGTTACCGGTTAAAACCCTGAAGATCGACAACTCCTTTGTGCGGAATATGTTGGAGGATAAACAGGACGAATTGATCGTCAATTCAACCATTCATTTGGCGCACAACATGGGCTTGACGGTGGTAGCGGAGGGCGTGGAAAACGAAGAGCTGTTGCAGCGCCTCAAAGACCTGGGGTGTGATGAAGCCCAGGGTTACCACATCGGCAGACCCATGAGTGTTGATAAGGCTGAAGACTGGATGGCGACTTCAACCTGGGCGAGTTTTACTGTTTAGGGTATGGATTAGTCGCTCGCTAGAAGGGGCGATTCTGCTGCAAACGCTGAACAGTTTTCATCCGCTCTTCCAACAGCGCAGTGCGGTGGAAATTGCCGTCGGCCAGCTTAAGTGCGTTGCGCAGCTGTATCTGCGCCCTGTCGTAAATGCCATTCAAAATAAAATATTCTGCACGGGCCTCGTGAACGCCCAGAATATTTCCCGCCAATCCATTTACTTCCGCCAACAGATACCACACATAGTCGTCGTTACTGCGACGGCGTGAGTAGCGTTCGAGTACTTCTGCACTGCGTTCGTAACTACCGGCTTTCATCAGCGCCTCGGCATAGCGGATAGTAACCGGGTGGCTCTCGGGGTGGGTTTTTAGCAGGTTTTCGAGCGCACCCAAGGCGCCTGGGTAGTTGCCTGCGGCAACCTCGATGTCCGTGGCCATGAGCCGATAGATAAGATAGTCGGGCTCCTCGGCGAGCAGGGGCGCCAGCGTTTTGCGCGCATCGTCAAACTGACTCGCCTGGGTATAAGCCAAGGCCAGTCCATAACGGCTGGCGGCGGCGTTTTCAGTATCTCCTGTCAGTTCACCGCTAAAACGCTTGACGGCCAGCTGTGGCGTTTCTTCGGCCGCAACTCTCACTCGCGCTCTCACCAACTGGTACTCCAAGCTGTCGGTTTTGCCTGTGCGCGGGAGGCTTTGCACTCGGTTGCGCGCGTCGGCGATGCGGCTCTCTGTTACCGGGTGAGTGAGCAAAAACTCCGGGGGGCGTCGGGTGTAACGCACACTGCGCAGCATTTCCTCGAACATTTCGGCAGGAGCCAGTGGGTCATAGCCAGCGGCAACGATGGTTTGCAGTCCGAGCCTGTCTGCCTCCTGTTCGTTTTGGCGGCTGAACCTCAGGCGCGCATCCAGGGCGGCTGCCTGGGTTGCGCTCAGTGCTGCAAGGCCGGCATCCGGGTCGCTGGAGCTGGCCAGCAGTACCAGGCTCGCCAGCATGGCGGTGTAGAAGGGCACCGCCATACGTTTTTCCTGTTCGAGACGCCGGGCGTAATGCCGTTGGCTGAGGTGCGCCAGTTCATGGCCTACCACTGCCGCCAGTTGCGCTTCGGTTTTGGCATGTTGCAACAGGCCCGTGTGGATACCCATCACACCGCCGGGAACCGCAAAGGCGTTGAGGGTTGGGTTTTGTGCGACGATCAGATCCAGCTGCTTGTCTTCGAGGTGGCTGTGAGTTGCCAGTTGCGCAACCAGCCGCTCAAGGTAATCAATCAGGATAGGATCAGAGGACGTGGCAACCTGACTGCGATACAATCGCAGCCACTCTTGTCCAAGCAGACGCTCCTGCACCGGGGAAATCATGCTGGAACTGGTATCGCCCAGCAGAGGCAGATTGTCCGCGTGGGTGCTGGAACCGGTAGCGGCGACCAGGGAGGTCAGGGCAATCAAAATCGTGTGGAGCAGGCGCACTCTGCTGAAACTCCTGGTTGGTGGGCGCTGTAACCATCGTGGTGGTTCGTGGTTGCTTGCGTGGGCTTGCATGAAACAGGCGCTTACATTAGCGTGTTTGCCCGTTAATGGCTACGCCGCGTCAGCGACCTGGCCCTAGGCCGGTGTTAGGACATGTCGTAGGCGGCTTTGTTCAACCCGGTTTTCTCAAGCAATCCACTTACCGCCCAGTCATGGGCCGCTCACAGGTGATAGCGTGATTCCCCCAGCCTCTTCATCGGCCTCTCCCGTTCAGCCTCCCGCGCCGCGCCCCGGATCCGAACTGGTTGCTGGCCACACTCTGGATGCGCGCGGTTTGCGCTGCCCCTTGCCACTGCTGCGGGCCAAGCAAACACTCAGGACGCTGACTACCGGCGATATTTTGTTGGTAATGGCGACGGATGCCGGGTCTGTTGCCGATTTTGCGGCTTATGCGCGCTTAAGTGGCGAGCCTTTGGTGGCCTTTGATGCACCTGGCGACGAATTTCATTATTGGTTTCAAAAAACCTGATAGCTGGATAAAACATGATCAAAATTTTTCGCAATTGGCTGGATCGTTACTTCTCCAACGAAGAAGCACTCTTGTTGTTATTGCTGATCGCGGCCTGCCTGATCGCCATCATGAGCCTGGGGCAGGTGCTGGCACCGATGATCGCCTCCATCATCATCGCGTTTTTAATGCAGGGCATGGTGTCGCGTTTGCGCCAATGGGGCAGCCCTCATTGGTTGGCGGTGACAATTACTTTTAGTGTGCTGGTGTTTTCATTGGTCGCGCTCTTGTTGGTGGTTCTACCGATTATGTGGCATCAAGCGGTGCGCTTTTCGGGTGAGTTGCCGCGCATGATTGTGGAGGGCCAAAGCCTGCTGATGCTGTTGCCGGAAAAATACCCGCAGCTGATTAGCGAGCGTCAGATCGAGCAGATGTTTTCTTCCATGACCACGGAGATCAGTTCCCTGGGTCAAAGCCTGCTGACTTTTTCGGTGGCCAATATTCCCATGTTGATTGGCTTGCTTATTTATCTGGTGCTAGTGCCTATCCTGGTGTTTTTCTTCCTCAAAGACAGCGCTGTGATTATCGAATGGGGCGCGAGCTTTTTGCCGCGCAATCGACCGATGATGTCGAAAGTCTGGCAGGAAATGAATCAGCAGTTCGCTAACTATGTGCGCGGTAAAGTCATAGAAATTTTGATTGTCGGTGCTGTTTCCTACGTGGTTTTTGCATTGATGGGATTGAACTTCGCCGCCTTGCTGGCGATCGCCGTGGGCTTTTCGGTGTTGATTCCCTATATAGGTGCGGCGGTGGTCACTCTGCCCATCGCCATGGTGGGCTACTTTCAGTGGGGCTGGGGGTCGGAATTTATTTGGCTGATGGTCGCTTACGGCATTATTCAAGCGCTGGATGGCAATGTGCTGGTGCCGCTGTTGTTTTCAGAAGCCGTAAATTTACACCCGGTAGCGATTATTCTTGCGGTGCTGGTGTTTGGCGGTTTGTGGGGATTTTGGGGCGTCTTTTTTGCCATTCCTTTGGCTACCCTGGTTAAGGCCATTCTTTACGCCTGGCCTATCGCGGTGCAGGAAGCGACTCACGCCCATGAACTCGAAACACAACACGAGGTTGCGGGTGAATAAACACTGGCTCTGGTCCGGTATCTGGCTGATGCTGGCGATCAATCTGGTCGCCGGGCTTGCTGTTGCGCAAGAGGCTAATTCTCAAACGTCGCAAACGGAGATGGCGGTAGAGGAAACTACTGCTCCTGAGGTTAAAGCCTCTGAAACAACAGTCATCGAAACTGCCATCACTGAAACCACCATCACTGAGACCACCATCACTGAAACCACCATCACTGAAACTATTAATTTCGTTACCTATCCCCTGGTAGCCAGCGAGGGCGA
>CBFGWO010000088.1:0-13915 GCA_965652595.1 uncultured Cellvibrio sp.
GAATCCCGCGTACCCCAGGTTACTCCTGGCGCCCGTTCCAAACCCGCATAGGCATCAAAATAGATGCGTGTTTGATCGCGGCCCGCACCAATCAAATGAATATGAGGCTTATCAATTACCAGTTTTTCGTAGTAATCCCCAGGCCCCACATAAATTCGATAAGGCGCATTCGCCGCTTCGGGCGCAGCCGCCAAGGCAGCAGCGATAGTTGAAAAAATATTGGAGGAGCTTCCCGCATAGTTAGCCATGACATGCGCCTGATAAACAGAATCCTCCCTATGAGCACAGGAAGCCAATGCAAAAACCAACAGAACGAAGAGGAGCCTTTTCATAACAGATTTTTCTTGGCTGGAAGATTTTTTGGGCATTTGCCACAATCGCCAATAGCGAATATGCGAGGCCGGCCTTGCCCAAAAGCCATTCGAGACCATCGACAACAAGGATGTTGGCGATGAGCCCCCAAGGAAGGGTTTACGGCATGTCTCGAATGGCTTTTGGGCAAGGCAGGCCGTATCAGTTAGCACGCCAAAGAAACATGAGCTATTGAAAAGCCTCACGCACCGTCGCCAACACGCCCTTATCATAGAAGCGCGTCAACCACTGAGTTACCCCCTCGACAAACCGCTGTTCACTCTGCAAATCACCACCAAACACCTTGGTAATAGATACCACCGCTTTAACCAGCGCCGCAGGATTTCCCTGATGCTGATCGCAAGCCGAACGCAGTTCGGCCGCTATTGGATCAGATACTTCAATCGCATTACCCTTTTCATCCACACCGGATACGTAGCGAATCCAGGCGGCGACTGCCAAGCAAACAATATCGATATGGCCCTTACCCGCTAATTGTTCACGCAGGCTTTCAAGCAAACGCTGAGGCAATTTTTGCGAGCCATCCATAGCAATTTGCCAGGTGCGATGCTTGAGCGCCTTATTACAAAACCTATCACGCAACTGCTGTTGGTAGTGAGCGATATCAAAATCGGCTGGAGCCTGAATAGTTTCACCTGCCTCTCGTTCCATATAGGTTTTAATCATTCTGACAAAGGCGGGCTCAGCCATGACTTCGCTGATGTAATCAAAGCCCGACAAATAACCGGTATAGGCCAGGGTAGAGTGGGAGCCATTCAATAAACGCAATTTAATTTTTTCAAAGATATGAACGTCTTTCACCAGCTGGGCGCCCACGGCCTCCCACTGGGGACGGCCATTCACAAAATTATCTTCGATAACCCACTGGGTAAAAGGCTCGGCAACTACCATAGCTTCATCGCGCAAACCCAGGCGCGCTTCAATCTCGGCGCGGTCGGCATCGGTGGTGGCCGGTACTATGCGATCGATCATGGTGCAGGGAAAGCTGGCATTAGCGCTGATCCAGGCCGCTAATGCGGGCGAGACTTTTTGCGCAAATTGCAGCACCACTTTTTGCAAAACCTGACCGTTATTAGGCAGATTGTCGCAGCTGAGCGCCGTAAAACCCGAATGGCCCTGCTGTTGACGCTGCTGCAAGGCAGCCACCAGATAGCCGATGGCCGATTTGGGTGCAACAAGATGTTGCAGGTCGTGCTGAATATCCGGGTGACTGAAATTGATATCACCGGTTGCCGGGTCATGGCAGTAACCCTTTTCAGTCACGGTCAGCGACACAATTTTGATGGCAGGATCCGCCATAATTGCCACCAAAGCAGCGGGATTCTCCGGCCCCACCAGGGTGCTAACCACGGCGCCTATCAACTGAAGCTTTTCGCCTTCGCTGGAGCGCTCCACCAGGGTATACCAGTTGTCTTGTGGCGCCATTTGTTCACGCACGCTGGGTGAGCGCAGGCTGCAACCAATAATGCCCCAATCACCACCAAAGCGATTGAGTGCTGCCTCGGTATAAAACGCTTGATGAGCACGGTGAAAAGCCCCAATACCCAGATGGACTATGCCCGCTTTGAGGTGGGCGCGATCATAATTGGGCTTAATGACCTCGGCAGGCAGTTGGCCAAGGCTGGATTGACAGAGTCTATTCATTAAAAGGTCCTGCATGGTTGATTTTTTTTGGTTTTGGAAAAACGTGTTGGCAGAAAGTTGATGCCAAAGTTCCAATGCACATTTTGCAAAAAATTATACTCCAGGTGCGTTACCTGTGCAGTCACAAAGCAGTCATTTCGCTAGAAAAAAAACGGTCGTACTGCTATATTTTCACACCAAAAAAAGCACTCTTTCTGCAATAAGGACTCTCGTCCACCCAATCAACCCTATCAGGTAATTTTTTATGGCACACATTGCAGCAATTGGCGAGGTGATGGTTGAGTTGTCACCTTTCCCCAGCGCAGATGCCGGCGGACGCGAGCTAATGGCGCTATCCTTCGCGGGCGATACATTTAATACCTCTGTATATATGGCACGCCTTGGTCTAACAACCGACTACGTTACCAAACTGGGCGATGATCCTTACAGCCAGCAAATCCTGGCGCGGGCTGACAGCGAAAACATAGGTACGAATCTGATTGAGCGATTGCCAGGCCGTTCTCCCGGCCTCTACGTTATTCGCAACACTCCCGATGGTGAGCGTGAATTTTTCTATTGGCGCAAAGAAGCACCAGCACGCGAACTCTTTTCCACCCCCGAATCAAGCGCTGCGCTGACAGAAAAACTCAGCCGGTGCGATTGTGTTTACCTGAGCGGTATAACCCTTGCCATTATTGGCGAAACGGGTCGCGCCAACTTACTGGCTTCTCTCAAAGCCTTGCGCGCCCAAGGCGTTACCATTGCCTTCGACAGCAATTTTCGTCCGCGTCTGTGGCGCGATAAGGCCGAAGCCCAACAAGCCATGATGAATGTATTGGCTCACACACAAATTGCACTGCTTACGCTCGACGATGAGCAGCTACTCTGGGGTGACGACTCCATCGAAGGCTGTATCAATCGCTACAAAAATACTGGCGTCGAAGAATTGGTGTTGAAACGTGGTGCCGAAGATACCGTCATTGTGCAAGCTGGCGAACAAACTCGAGTACCGGTTCCACCCGTCAAAAACATTGTCGACACCACCGGCGCTGGCGACACCTTTAATGCGGGTTACCTGGCCGCTCGCCTCAACGGCGAATCACCAATAGCCGCAGTTCAACAGGGAACTCGCTGCGCTGGTGTTGTCATTCGCCATCGCGGTGGCGTTATTGACGCGGGTATTTTTCGCAGCGAGCTAGGGCTCTAGCAGGCCGCTGAAAAACTATCTGCGTTGCCGCGAAAACGTTTTTCAGCAGCCTGCTAGTTACTGCTGTTGGCAGGCCAGCATAGGCTGGCCGCGCTTGCACAGTTGAATCGCCAAGCCCCAGGGATCGCGCATCATCACCAGATGGGAACCATCTTTTATACGCACATCTTCAGCAAAACTTGCACCGACTGCTTCCAACTGGGCCCGCTTTTCTTCCGGGTTTTCGCACACAAACGCCAGATGCACCAATAGCGGATTCATATTCGCGTAGTCAGGCACCTGATCCGGCGGGTTGTTGTAAATCTCCAGCATCACATCGCCGCTATCATCTGCCAAAAAATGGGTACGCGGGCCGCCCTCAAGTTTCCGCACAATTTTCATACCCATGTGCGCCTCGTACCAGGCTGCCATAGCGTCAGGATCAGCCACATTGATGGCGAAATGTTCAATTTTCATCGCACTTACCTCTTTGCGATCAGTTAATCAGGCCAAAATACCGTGGTAAGGCTTCGCTCACCCAAGGGATGTAGGTGACCAGGAGCAACACCACAAACATGGCGAAATACATAGGCAGTAATGGTTTGACCATTTGCGCAATGGTGGTTTTGGCAATGCCACACCCCACAAAGAGTACGGACCCTACGGGTGGCGTACACAAACCGATACACAAGTTCAGTACCATCATGATGCCAAAGTGCAGGGGCGACATACCCAGCTCCATCACCACCGGCAAAAAGATGGGCGTAAAAATCAGCACGGCGGGCGTCATATCCATAAATATGCCGACAACCAGCAACACCAGGTTAATAATTAACAGAATAACAATCGGATTATCACTGAGCGCAATCAGAGTTTCGCTGATGCTTTGCGGAATATTTTCGTAAGAGAGAATCCAGGACATAGCCGACGAAGTACCAATCAACAGCATGACGATAGCCGTCGTCTCTACGGATTTAATCAGAATATTCGGCAACTCTTTTACTTTTACTTCGCGATAAAAAACCACTGACAATAACAGCGAATAGAGCACAGCAATCACACTGGCCTCAGTCGCTGTCACATAGCCGCCGATGATGCCACCAATGACGATGACAATTAGCAATAAACTGGGAATGGCATCCAGAGTTTTCTTGATAGCGGCTTTCAAGCCGATACGCTCGCCTACGGGATAACCCCTGGCTTTGGCGTAAAGCCCGCAGGCGCACATCAACCCCAGCATTAGCAGAATACCCGGCAAATAACCCGCAACAAACAAGGCCGCAATGGACACGCCACCACTGGCAAGCGAGTAAACAATCAGGATATTACTCGGCGGAATCAACAGGCCAGTCGTCGATGAAGTGACCGTGACGGCTGCGCTAAAGCTCTTGTCATATCCCTCTTTTTTCATGGCGGGCACCATAAAGCCACCGATAGCGGAGGTGGCCGCGACCGCTGACCCAGAGATAGCCCCAAAAAGTGTACAGCTAATAATATTCACAAATGCCAAGCCGCCCGGCAGCATGCCAAACAGCACCTTGGCAAATTCGATCAAGCGATGCGCAATACCACCTCGCCCCATCAAAATACCGGACAAAACAAAAAACGGAATGGCCAGCAGCGCAAAGCTGTTGATACCACTGGCCATGCGCTGGGAAATGGTCACAAGCGCTGGCTCTATATCAATGGTAAATAACATGGTGAGCAGTGTCGCCACACCAATGCTGATTGAAATTGGAACATTAAGTGCCAGCAACACCACGAAGGTCACCAGCAATACAAGAATTGACATTTCCATAACTTACGGCCTTTATCTTTAGCTGGGTTTGCCGTCAGGCATCATTGAGTTGGCGATTGTGTTCGGCTTCGGCAAGGCGCTCACGCACAGAAAGCATATTGTCGATGGCATAGAGACAAATCAGCACACCCGCCAGCGGAATCACTATGTACACGTAACCCATTTTTACCTGCAGCGCGGCAGATGTTTGCCCCAAGGCAAGCTGCAAAGACACCAACTTGACGCCGCCATAAACCATCACCACTGCGGAAAATAAGAAGCTGACCAGCTGTGACACCAGCTCAGCCCAAATACGTTTTTCCATGGGTAATTTGCTGGTAAACAAATCCAATCCCAGATGCGCGTGGGTACGAAACGCGTAGGCAGCGCCAAGCAGCCCAATCCATACCAATAAAAAACGCGCAATTTCTTCGGTGACTGAGCTGGGGTTACCCACAATAAAACGCGACAGCACCTGCCAGGTCACATCCACCACTATGGCCGCCATCAGAATCATCAAAAAAACCGCAAGAATGCGATCCAGGTGTTTTAAAAACTTATGCATGAACAGGTTTCCTCGCTCTTAGGGCATGGCGCGAATAGCTTGCAACAAGTCGTAAATCGGCTCGCCGCGATAGGATTCGTGCATCTCCTGCACCTGGGCCTGGAATTCGCTTTTATCCGGGTAGATCACTTCGACTCCTGCCGCCTTCACAGCCTCCAGGGCTTCGCGGGTAGACTCGGCCCAGAGCTTGCGCTGATACACAACCGACTCGTCCATTGCCTGTTGCAACCAGGCTTGCTGCTGAGGATTGAGCGTGTGCCAGATATAGCTGCTGATCAGCATCACATCGGGTACCGAGGTATGCTCATCAAGCGTGAAGAGCTTGCACACTTCAAAATGTTTGGAGAGATAAAAGCTCGGAGGATTATTTTCGGCCGCATCGACCACACCCTGTTGCAAAGCGGTGTAAAGCTCACCCCAGGAAATGGGTGTTGCTGATCCGCCCAAGGCTTGGATCATACGCACCGAGGTTTGACTTTCCTGCACGCGCACTTTCAGGCCGGAAAGATCCGATGGACGACGAATGGGCTTTTGGGTGCCGCAATCACTGTAAAAACTGCGACTGCCCGCATCGTAGTAACCAATACCGCGCAGGCGCTTGTCCTCACCCTTGGCGAGCATCTCTTTGCCTTTGTCGCTTTCAAGAAAACGCCAGAGATGATCTTCGTCGCGGAACACATAAGGGATACTGAAAATCCGCATTTCAGGCACAAAGCCTTCCATAGGACTGGCGGACACTTTGGTCATGGCCAGGCTACCAATTTGCAGCAGCTCGATATATTCGCGCTCCTGCCCTAACTGACCACTGGGATAGATATCCACGCGCATGCTGCCACTGGACAGCTCATGAAGACGCTCGCCCATAAACACCATGGCTTTATGCACTGAGGTAGTTTGATCCAGGTTGTGGGCCAGCTTTAGCACCTTGACATCCTGTTCGCTAGTGCAGGCGCTGAGCAACACGGCCAGCATAACGCCCAGCGCCAGGCACCAAAGCGCCCGCAACCGCTGTAGGACCAGGCATCCTGACAGAGGGGATTTAGGCAAAGGCATAGGCTTTTCTCTCACTTTATTTCTTATGATTAAACAAACAATAAAAATGCCTCGCAGGCCGAGGCATTTTTATGCACAGGCTCTGTTTAGCCGAACCGGGCTAGTCCAGATTTTTTACGATAGTTTCTACCATCTTCTTGGCATCACCGAACAACATCATGGTGTTGTCCTTGTAAAACAACTCGTTCTGCACACCGGCATAACCCGAGGCCATACTGCGTTTAACAAACAACACAGTACGCGCTTTTTCCACATCGAGAATCGGCATACCGAAAATCGGACTGGTGGGATCTGTCTTGGCGGCCGGGTTGGTCACATCGTTGGCACCAATCACAAACGCAACGTCCGCCGTCTGAAATTCGTTGTTGATGTCCTCCAGCTCAAACACTTCGTCGTAAGGCACGTTAGCTTCCGCCAGCAATACGTTCATGTGTCCAGGCATACGCCCCGCCACCGGGTGAATGGCATAGCTCACCTTAACGCCGGCGTGCTTGAGTTCATCGCACATCTCACGCAGTGCGTGCTGCGCTTGCGCAACCGCCATACCGTAACCAGGCACGATGATTACCGATCCGGCATTTTTCATGATAAAGGCGGCATCTTCGGCACTGCCTTGCTTCACCGGACGATCATCCGCTCCCGCCGCTGCACCACCACTGGTGTCCCCACCAAAGCCGCCGAGAATAACATTGAAAAAGGAGCGATTCATACCCTTACACATGATGTAAGAGAGAATAGCGCCCGAAGAGCCGACTAGTGCACCAGTGATAATCAGCGCATCGTTATGCAGGGTAAAACCTATACCCGCTGCCGCCCAACCCGAGTAGGAATTGAGCATGGACACCACCACCGGCATATCTGCACCACCAATGGGAATAATCAGTAACACACCAATAACAAACGCCAGACCGGTCATGGTCCAGAACACCCAGGGCGCCTGATCGAAGCAGAAAAAGGCAATTAAACCCACAATCACTGCACCAATCAGGGCATTGAGCAGATGCTGGCCCTTAAACACCAAGGGCGCACCCGACACCAATCCCTGTAGCTTGGTAAAGGCAATCACCGATCCAGAAAAGGTAATTGCACCTATCACCACACCCAAACCCATTTCAACTCGGCTGGCGATAAAAATTTCGCCACTGGCATTGAGCAGGTTAAAGGCTTCCGGATTGGTAAACGCGGCACCGGCAACCAATACCGCCGCCATACCCACCAGGCTGTGAAAGGCGGCAACCAATTGCGGCATGGCGGTCATAGCAATGCGCTTGGCAATCACCACACCAATCACGGCACCTATGGCTAACGCCAGTGCAATCCAGCCATAGGACTCCACCTCTGGCCCCAACACAGTGGCCAACACCGCAATCAGCATGCCGGCCATGCCGCAGAAGTTACCTCTGCGCGAAGACTCCGGAGAGGAGAGCCCGCGCAGCGCCATGATGAACAGCACCGCGGCCACCAGATAGGCGAGCGCGGTTATATTTTCATGCAAACTAGACATAGTATTTCCCCGATAGAATTAGCCGATTACTTCTTCTTTTTGTACATGGCAAGCATGCGGTGAGTGACGGTAAAGCCGCCAAAAATATTGATAGCAGCCAGCACCATGGCGCAGAAACCGAGCACTTTTGACAGGCTCATCTCCGCCGGGCCGACTGCAATCAGCGCACCGACAATAATCACCGAGGAAATTGCATTGGTCACTGCCATAAGTGGTGTATGCAGTGCAGGTGTTACGCTCCAGACAACGTAGTAACCGACAAAAATCGCCAGCACGAAAATGGAGAGTTGTGAAATAAAGTGAGCTTCCATCATTGCCTCCGTTATTTAGCCTGAAACGCGGGATGAACCACCTGACCGTCACGGGTCAAGGTGGAGGCTGCAACAATTTCATCGTCCCAGTTAATCTTCAGCTGTTTGCTTTCGCTGTCGATCAGGGGCGTAACATAGTTGAGCAGGTTTTTGGCGTAGAGCGCGCTGGCATCAGCGGAAATTCGGCTGGGGATATTGAAATAGCCGATGATGGTGACGCCGTTAATCTCCACCACTTCGCCAGGCTTGGTGAGGGTGCAATTGCCGCCTTGCTCGGCCGCCAAATCCACAATCACCGAGCCGGGGCGCATGCTGTGCACCATTTCGTCGTTGATCAGGGTTGGTGCCTTGCGGCCGGGAATCAGCGCGGTGCAAATGGCGATGTCTTGCTTCTTGAGGGTTTCAGCGACCAGCTCCGCCTGACGGCGCTTGTAGTCTTCGCTCATTTCTTTGGCGTAGCCGCCGGCGGTTTCGGCGTTAGCCACCTCTTCGCTTTCCACCATAATGAACTTGCCGCCCAGGCTTTCTACTTGCTCCTTGGATGCGGGGCGCACATCGGTAGCACTGACTACGGCGCCCAAACGCTTGGCGGTGGCAATGGCCTGCAAACCCGCCACACCGGCGCCCAACACCATTACTCTGGCGGGCGCCACAGTACCGGCGGCGGTCATCATCATGGGCATGGCCCGATCATAGACATTGACGGCTTCGAGAACGGCACGATAGCCAGCGAGATTGCTTTGGGAACTGAGCACATCCATGCTCTGTGCGCGGGTAATACGGGGCACAAACTCGAGCGCAATCGCCGTTACATCGGCCGCTGCATACTGCTTGAGCGCCTCGGGATCGGCATAGGGGGCGAGCATGGCCACCAGCAGCGCACCGCGTTTCATCATGGATAGTTCATTGGGGCCATCCTCACCCGCCAGCAGGGGGCGCTGCACTTTGAGCACCAGATCAGCCTCAGCGAGCAGGCTGGCGAGATCGGCAACAATGCGCGCACCCGCGGCTTCAAAAGCGGCGTCGGTAATGCGGCTGGCTTCACCGGCACCGGCTTCCACCGCCACATCTATACCCATGGCAACAAACTTTTTTACCGTCTCGGGTGTCGCAGCCACACGACGCTCGTGCGGTCGACGCTCCTTAGGTATGGAGATTTTCATAGGACATTTCCCTCAAGCTAGGTCTTTTTATCGTCCACAATTGAACCTCGACCTTTATAAGCCGAAGTTCTTAGGCGACAAGCCCTTTAATCATGGCAGCTGCTAGTCAAAAGCCTTAAGAACAAATCTCCATAAAGGAAGATTTGTTAATGGCTTTTGCTAGGGCGCTCTTTGTTTAAACACCCGCCTCTTTGTGCGGGCCTCTCTCACCGTCGTTATAGAACCCTGCAAGGCCGGTCATCCTCACAGGGAATGAAGATTAGGCGGGCTATACCACCGCACCTATCTTCCAGGGATTGAACTCATTATCGCCATAACCCAGATCCTCACTCTTAGTGTGTTGACCTGAGGCAATAGCCAAAACCTCGGCAAAAATCTTTTCACCACATTCCTGCAAGCTGTAGTGGCCATCGAGCACGCCACCACAGTCGATATCAATATCTTCTTTCATGCGCTCATAGAGCGGGGTATTGCTGGCAAGCTTGATGCTGGGCACAGGTTTGAAACCAAAGGCTGAACCCCGACCTGTGGTAAAGCACACCACGTTGGCGCCAGAGGCCACCTGGCCAGTGACAGACACTGGATCAAATCCTGGGCTGTCCATAAACACCAGCCCCTTCTCGGTCACCTCTTCGGCGTAGAGATAAACTCCGGTCATTTGCGTGGAGCCACTTTTTGCTTGAGCGCCCAGGGATTTTTCCAGAATGGTGGTCAATCCGCCCGCCTTATTACCCGGCGAGGGGTTGTTGTTTAGCTCAAAGCCATTGCGCGCCGTGTAATCTTCCCACCAGCTGATGCGATCGAGCAGTTTTTGCGCCAACTCAGGTGTTGCTGCACGCTGGGTCAGCAAATGCTCGGCGCCAAAAATTTCGGGGGTTTCGGAATAGATAACCGTACCACCGTGGCGAATAAGGATATCGCCCGCCATACCCAGGGCCGGGTTAGCGGTAATGCCGGAGAAGGCATCGGAACCACCACACTGCACCGCCAGGGTTAGCTCACTGGCCGGGACGGTTTCGCGACGCGCCTGATCAACCAGCGGCAACATTTTGCGCAAGGCCTCTATCCCTTTTTCAATAGAAGCGCGGGTACCACCTTCGTCTTGAATCGTAAAAGCACAAAAAGTCGCGGAATTGGCCAAGCCACTTTCTTCCATAACGCGCTGCACTTGCATGGTTTCACAACCGAGGCCCACCATCATCACACCACCAAAATTGGGATGACGCGCATAACCATTAAAGGTGCGACGCAAAGCCTCATAACCTTCACCATCAGAGCGCATACCACAGCCGGTTTCGTGGGTAAAAGCCACAACGCCATCAATATGGGGATAGTTTTTCAACTCGCCGGAACAAGTGAAGTGCTGGGCAATGGCCTTGGCCACAGTGGCAGAACAATTCACTGTGGTGAGAATACCTATGTAGTTGCGCGTGCCTACCTTGCCGTTGGCGCGACGATACCCCTGGAAGCTTGCGCGCTGATTTTCAGGCACAAAATCTGTGGGGCGAGCATGGCGACAAAAGCCATAGTCTTTTTCGGCTTCGCCCATCACGCAGTTATGGGAATGAACATGGTCACCGGCCGCGATATCCTCGCTGGCAAAACCAATCAACTGGCCGTACTTAAGAATGGCATCGCCCTTGGTGATAGGTACCAGAGCGACCTTGTGCATCGCGGGAATATTAGCCCGCAAGGTCAAATTATTTTCAATCAGCGTAATGCCCGCTGGTAGCGCCGCCTTGCACACACCGACGTTATCACGCTCATGCAAGTGAATAATGCTGCTCACGCGTGTTTACAACCTGTCTGTCTAGCCGCTGTACGACAAAATGGCGCTGCGCGGGAAATCGCCACTAACCGACACCGAGTACAACTCGGGAAAAACAAGCCGGGAGAAAAAAAGGCGCCTTGCGGCGCCTAAGATATCGGCAATGGTATTCGGTCAATACCGAGGCAAATCTACCACCGAAAATAATTTTGTCGCAATGGCACCACCACAAGGGAGGCGGGGCTTTTCATCCATAAAAAAACGGCAAATCATCTGACAGCGCTGTCACGTAACCAAAGCTTGCAACATCCGCAACTGCTTTATCTCTTGAACAGGGATTTATTAGGAGCCTTGTCTTGGAAATTTTTTTTGCACTTTTTTCACTTTTTTTTGCGCCAGCGCCAAAAAAACCAATTTCGACGCAATATGAAAACGATTACATAACAAATATTAATTACAAGAAACCGATTACATAATAAAAATAGCCAAAATAAAACTACTAAACGGCAATCAATTAGAATTTTTACACTAAAAACAGGTTGCAATTCCTGGCAGCTGAATTCACAATCTTTTTCCGAGAGCATCCAAGAAAAATCAACCATCAGAAAGATTGCAGTAACCAGTGAAGCGCAGCGTTCTTTTTTATTCAGTGAAGTCAGCGCCCGCTGTTTAATCTTTCCAACCCAATAATGGTTGCCTCAGGCTGGTTTACCGGCACCCGAAAGCGCGTGAACACATCTGGGCGTTTTGAGCCCGGCAAAAAAAAGAGAGAGACAAGTGAGAGAACGTCGTCCCATCACCCTTGGTCGTCGCGGTTTCCTGGCGCTTGCCCTTGGCGGCTCCGCCAGTTGCGCCCTCCAACACACACGGACGCCCGCTGCCGCCCAAGCCAGCGATGATGCTTCGCATCATCAGGCTTGGGAGCGCGCAGCCCTTATTCGTCGGCAAATTCAGGTTCCGCAATTTCCCGACAGAGACTTCAACATCGCCCAGTTCGGCGCCGTCGCCGATGGTGAAACTGACAACACCCAGGCAATCGCCAAAGCAATAGATGCCTGCCACGCAGCAGGCGGCGGCCGAGTGTTTGTGCCCGAGGGCCGCTTTTTAACTGGCCCGATTCATCTCAAGTCCAACGTCAACCTGCATTTGGCGGACGCTGCCCGACTCTTGTTCGTCACCGATCCCAAGGCTTATCTGCCCGCCGTGTTCACCCGCTGGGAAGGCGTTGAGCTGATGGGCTACTCGCCGCTGATTTACGCCTTTGGTCAATCCAATATTGCGATTACCGGCAAGGGCGTGCTGGATGGCCAAGCCAACAAAACCACCTGGTGGCCCTGGAAAGGCGGTCGTTGGGTTGGTGGAAAAGATTGGAGTGTTCCCGGCTATCCAACCCAGGATGAAGGCCGCGATGCGCTGTTTGCCGATATGGAAAAAGGTGTTGATCCACACCAAAGGCTCTATGCCGAAGGCGCCAACCTGCGACCGCCTTTTATTCAGCCTTATCAATGCGAAAACGTGTTAATTGAGGGTGTGACTATTGTCGGTGCGCCCTTTTGGCTGATTAACCCCGTGCTCTGTCAGAGCGTGACTGTTCGCGGCCTAACCTGCGCCAGTCTTGGCCCCAACTCCGACGGCTGCAATCCGGAATCCTGTAAGAACGTGCAGATTCAGGATTGCTTTTTTGATACCGGGGACGATTGCATCGCCATCAAATCCGGTCGCAATGCTGACGGTCGACGCTTAGCCACACCCTCGGAAAATATTGTGATTTCTGGCTGCAAGATGCGCACCGGTCACGGTGGCGTTGTGATCGGCAGTGAGATATCCGGGGGTGCGCGCAACATTTTTGTGGAGGACTGTGAATTCAACAGCCCCAAATTGCTGCGCGGCATACGCCTGAAAACCAACGCCGCTCGCGGCGGATTCATCGAGAATTTTTATATTCGCAATATCACTATTGGCGAAGTGCAAAATGCCATAGATATCGACTTTCATTATGAGGAAGGTGAAAAGGGCGAGCATTTGCCTCGCGTCAACAACTTGGAAATTCGCAACCTCCAGTGCGCCAAGGCCATACGCGTGTTCCAGGTGCGCGGTTTCAAGAGTGCGCCCATTCGCAACCTGCGCCTTATTAATGCCGAATTTACCGAGGTCACTGAGGTAGGCACGCTGGAGTACGTAGAAAATTTTGTCGCCAGAAATGTCACCATTGCTGGAAAAACCTTCGAAGTCTGACCAGACTCAAAAGGTTTAATAATGAAATGCAGAGACACCGGGCAGTTGTGAATGCGCCCTGAAGACCGCTCTGCCAAAGGGATAAGGTTTAGCGGAGAAAGCCGATTGCTCAAAAGCCATGGCGTCAAACTCTCGTTTTACCACCGGATTGTTTAACAAGGCCAGGTAGTTACGGCTAAGTTAGGCATAAACTTCACAGTCATGTGATTCACCAAAAAATATATAACGTTAGGGGAAAGATGATGAGAAAGTTCAAGATCAACCCACTGGTACTCGCCATTGCGGTTTCACTTCCAGCGCCTGCGGTTATGGCACAGGACGACACCATTGAAGAAGTTATTGTGACGGGTAGTTTTCG
>CBFGWO010000089.1:0-13869 GCA_965652595.1 uncultured Cellvibrio sp.
GCAATAAATGCTTTTAGAATTTACGGTTACCGTTTTAATGATGGCATGTATTCTGGTTCAGGTAGTGATAACTGTCCTTTTATTACCGCCTCATTTACCGATGGTAACTGCTCCAACTGGGGAAATCCGCAAGCAGAAATTTTTCTGGAGTCCCTGCTCTATCTTGCGGGTAAAAGCGCAACCTCCGCAGTGGACGACAGCTCCCGAATTTCAGGTTTGACCACGGCCACTTGGGTTGATCCTGTAACCGAGGCAAATTATTGTGCGCCTCTCAATATCCTACAATTTAACGCCTCTACGACGTCGTTTGATGCCGATGATTTGGGTTCGGCGGTTTCAGAAATGGGGGATGGTATAAATCTCGCCAGTATTTCGACCCTGACCAATTTGATTGGGCAGAGTGAAGGCATTTCGGGCTCCCGGGCGTTAGTGGGGTCAACCTCTGCTGGAGATGCGCGTAAAATTTGTACGCCCAAGCTGATCAGTAACTTATCTGATGTGCGAGGTACCTGTCCAGAGGCGCCAAGACTTGAAGGTTCTTATCAAATTGCTGGTCTGGCCTATTTTGGGCGTACGGCGTTTGCCGAGGCTACCAAGCGCGAAAATGTGAAAACCTTTGGTGTAGCCCTGGCTCCAGCCTTGCCCAAAGTGGATGTGCCTGTGCCTGGGGAAGATCCTGTTACCGGCAAAAAAGTTACCATCTTGCCCGCCTGTCAAGAGGATCGTTTTGATCCACCTGGATCCTGTGCAATTGTGGGTTTTAAAGTTTACGATACTGAGTTTTCCAGCGACAAAAATTCCGGCAAGCTTTATGTCAACTGGGAGTCCAACGAACATGGCGGTGACTTCGATCAGGATATGTGGGGTATTATTCAGTACGAAGTTACCCAAACCGAAGTAACGGTTAAAACTCAGGTTATAGCCCAGTCCACAGGGGGAATACATGGCTTTGGTTACGTTATTCTGGGGACTAATAATCAGGATGGCTTTAAGGTACATTCCGGTACGAATAACTTTACTTATGAGCCGGAAGAGGGAGATACCTTTCCCGGTTGTACCACGACGGCGCCTAATAGATGCACCTGCCATGCGAATGGCGGTACCAATGTGTGTAACCTGGATACCGGCAGGGAGCAAACCTATCAAATAGGCACCTCATCGGCTAAGGTTCTAGAGCAACCGCTTTACTATGCGGCCAAGTGGGGTGGCTGGTCTTATGCGGATGACAATGAAACGCCGCTGACTCCGGAAGAAATTGCTGACACATCAGCCGATACTTATTTCTATGCGACTGAACCTCGTGAGCTGGAGGCGTCGCTAGATAAGGCTTTTGGTGCCATCGCAGCAACCACGGGTTCTGCGTCTGCTGTTGCCACCAACTCCACTCGATTGGGTACGGACACTCTAGTCTACCAAGCGAGATTTAATACCTCTGATCCAAATGAAAACACTGTATGGAGCGGTCAGCTACTGGCCTTTCCGATTGATGCCGAAGGCAATGTGTCCTCTGATCCAGCTAAGGCTAAGTGGAATACAGATACGACTATTCCATCCTCTCGTAATATTCTGACGTATAGTGGTGGCACCACAGTGGACTTCAGTTGGGCCAATCTGAGTCAGGATCAAAAGGATATGATCAGCGCGGGTGAGGGTGATGTGATCGGCGAGCGTCGTGTTCGCTGGATGGTTGGTGAGCGCACTTATGAAACTACGGCAGGAGGCATGCGTTCCCGCACCAAACTACTGGGCGACATCGTCAACTCCGACCCTGTGTATTCGGGCGGCAGTATGCGCTTTGAGAATTTGCCTGCGTCCCATGGCGGCCCTGAATACGAGACTTATGCGAAAGCCAAGACCCGTTCCATGATTTACGTGGGGGCGAATGATGGCATGTTGCATGCTTTCGACGCTGATACCGGGGACGAGGTGTTTGCTTATGTACCTACCGGCGTATATGCCAAGCTGGCAAATTTAACTCGTCGTGATTACGGCTTGGTTACCAACCCGCATCAATTCTATGTCGACGGCTCTATGTATGTCAGTGATGCCTACATTAACGGATACTGGAAAACCATTCTCGTGGGTTCACTGGGGGGTGGCGGTAAAGGAATATTCGCTCTTGATGTAACTAATCCCAGCAGTCCCACTGTGTTGTTCGATTATAGCCCTCATAGCCCCTTTTCTAATGCTGACGATAACGATGCTTTGGGCTACGTGATTGGTACGCCTTTAATTGCGCCTATGGCAAACGGAAAATGGATGGCCGTTTTCCCGAACGGTTACTACAGCAGTACAGGTAGATCTCAGCTTTTTGTGATTGATCTTTCTGCTCCAACCAGCGTTACTCGCATTAATACTCAAGGAGGCACGGGTCTTTCTGCTCCCGCATTATTGCCCAATGCCTTGGGTATTGTGGAGGCGGCCTATGCCGGGGATTTGCAGGGCAATCTTTGGAAGTTTGATCTTTCAAAGTCCAATGCGGGGTCGTGGGAAGTAGCGTTTAAACAGGGTTCTACACCTCGGCCCATGTTTGTCGCCCAGGATGCGAGTAATAACCGTCAGCCTATCACGGCAGCGCCGACTCTCGGTTTGAATCAACTGAAAAAAGTGGGTGGTTATAGCTCAGTTATGGTCTATGTAGGCACCGGAAAATATTTTGACGCCGGCGATAATATTCCTACCGCCTCGCCAGTGCAGAGTTTTTACGGTGTCGCCGATGTGGGTGAGTATTTAACTTTCAATGGCGCATCCAGAACCACGGTTCTGCACCAAAAAACCTTCACCCAGTCTGGCGACAAGCGCACAGTGCTTGGCGATGCTACTGAGACAAAAGGATCCCCCCAAGTGGATTGGGATAATAAGTCAGGGTGGTTTATCGATTTTGTCTCCCAAGGTGGAATTGTGGGCGAGAGAGTGATCAGTAAAGCTTTACTATTATATGATCGCCTGATATTCCCCACTTTTATTCCGTCAAATAACGCTTGCGACTATGGTGGTGCCAGCTGGTTAATGGAAATGACAGCGGTAGGTGACAGGCATATTGGTCACAGTATCTTGCCGGATGACGGACAGTATTTTGATGATGCGGTCATGAAATTGTCTGATGTGATTCGTGCAGGTGAGAAGGTTTATATTCCAATCAGCAATTTGAGTGGTGATCTGGATGTTAAGGAAGGCGTGTTGCCGCCCACCGCCAGCGGTCGTATGTCCTGGCGTCAACTTAGATAAGAATATGGCAGTCGAGGTTCCTATGATTACTAGTAGAAATATGTCAGGTTTTACCTTGGTTGAAGTTATGGTCGTAGTGGCTATTCTTTCGATCTTGGCGGCTTTCGCCTGGTCCAGCTATCAAGAGTCAGTCATCAGCTCTGGACGAGCAGATGCCAAGTCGGAACTCAATGATACTGCTCAGCGGTTGCAGCGCTGCTTTACTGCCAACAATACCTACAGTCCTGCTGCGGGTGTGTGCAGTGTCGTGGATGAGTTAAACGGGGCTGGTGGCATCACGTCAAGAAGGGGATATTATTCAATCACCGCAAACCTGACTCAAACGACCTACGTGCTTACCGCTGCACCTGTGGCAGGTAAGCGCCAAGCCGCAGATACTCGTTGCGGCTCGCTCACATTAAATCAGGCTGGTCAGAGAGGGGCGAGTGGAGCAGATCCCAGATGCTGGTAACTTTTTCTTTGCTCAAAGCCCGGAAAGTCCGGGCTTTTTTCATTTGACTAATCATCATCCAGCCCCAACTTCTGCAACCTGTAACGCAACGAGCGAAAGCTGATCCCCAGCTGCTTGGCTGCCAGCGTTTTGTTCCAGCGCACTTTTTCCAGCATGTGGCACAGCACTTCCTTTTCCACGTCCTGTAAGTAATCATCCAGAGAAGCGTACTCCGCACAGCGCGCTGGGTAGTCGCTGGTGCTCGCTTTTCCAGTGCTCACTTTTTGGTTGTTCTGGACAAGGCCTTCAGATTCCAGGGTATGGTTTTGCAGCAACAAATCATCCGCATCAATCAGTTTGTTTTCGCAAAGAGTAAAGGCGCGCTCCAGAATATTTTCCAGCTCGCGGACATTGCCCGGAAACGGGTAACTGATAAGCAGGTTCAGCGCTCGTTGCGATAATTTGGGTCGATCTTGATGTGTGTCCCGCGCGATCTTATCAAGCAGATGTTCTGCCAGCAGGGGGATATCCTCTTTGCGCTCGCGCAGTGGCGGAACTCGCAGTTGAATGACGTTGAGTCGATAAAATAAATCCTGACGAAATCGACCCTCAGCAACCTCTCGCTCCAGTGACTTGTGGGTGGCGCAGAGGATGCGCACGTCGGTTGTTATTTCCTCGGCCCCACCAATGGGGCGCACGGATTTTTCCTGGATGGCCCTGAGCAATTTCACCTGCATATCCAGGGGAAGGTCAGCCACTTCATCGAAAAAGAGTGTTCCGCCTTCAGCAGCTTGAAAGAGCCCTTGCTTGTCTTGATGGGCACCAGTAAAGCTGCCTTTGCGGTGCCCAAAAAATTCGCTTTCCATCAGCTCTCTGGGAATGGCACCACAGTTGACTGCCACAAAGGGTTTTTGGGCGCGAGGCCCCAGATCATGAATGGAACGGGCAACCAGTTCCTTGCCTGAACCGGATTCGCCCGCAATATAAACCGGTGCTTGTGATCGTGAGAGCTTTTGAATGCTGCGGCTCAGTTCTTCGATCGACGCGGATTTTCCAATGATCAATCGTTCCTGAGGCAATTTTGCGGGAAGCTGCGAAGATTGAATGGCTGTATTAACCAGCTTGCGTAAAGCATTCAGGTCAACAGGTTTGGATATAAAATCAAAGGCCCCCGCCTTCATGGATTCTATCGCTGTGTCGACGCTGCCGTGGGCGGTGATAACTGCTACGGGTAGTCGAGGATAGTGTTGCTGAATATGCTCCACCAGTTGGAGTCCATTTCCATCTGGTAAGCGCATGTCAGTCAGGCAAAGATCAAAGGTTTCCTCGCCCAACAGCCGTTTTGCTTCTTTTACACTTGCGGCGCTAAGGGTCGTGATCTGCATGCGTCCGAGAGTGATCTCAAGAAGCTCGCGAATATCTGGCTCATCGTCAATCACCAGGGCTTTTTTTGCTGTCATTATGAAAGCCTCGTCATTCTTCGTTAGAGTGCGCGCTCGGCGTGAGCCAGTTGAATGTGGAAGCAGCTTTTGCCGTCTTTAGTGCGCCTGTAATGAATAAAAGCCTGATTGGCTTCGCAGAGTTCCTTGCAAATATAAAGCCCCAGGCCTGATCCAGTATTTTCTGTGGTGTAAAAGGGTTCAAACAGGTGTTTAAGTTGCGCCTCGCTGATACCCGGCCCCTCATCGATGACATCAATAAAGGCTCGTTGCAGCTTGTCGTCGATACCTGCTACAAGGGTAACGCGGGATTTGCCCGTGGTGGTGTTGCTGTAACGTAAGCCGTTGTCACAGAGGTTGCCAAGCACCTGGTGCAGTTGCCCTGGGTCAAACTGGCCAATCACTGTCTTTTCAAGGCACTGGTAGTGAATGTCGACTGGGCCTGATTTGCTGTTTTTATAGTCGCGCAAAAACTCTGGCAGCCATGTGCCCAGATTCACTTGTCGCGGCTGCGATGTGCGACGACGGGAGAGCTGCAATACATTCTCGATAATCTGATTCACCCGCTTGCAGTGGGCATTAATGATGTCCAGCAAACGCTTTTCGTGAAGAGGAATCTCCTCGCTTTCGCCCAGTAATTGGCTGGCGTGGCTGATGGCGCCCAATGGGTTGCGAATCTCGTGCGCAATGCTGGCGGTGAGTCGTCCCAGCGAGGCAAGTTTTAATTGCTGTGCCTGTTGCGCGATAGCGCGGTTGTCTTCCACAAAGACCAAAATATCCCGATTGCCATCGGTTTCCAGTGGTGCAAAATTGATTCTGACCTCATCGGTCAATCCATTATCGATTTTGACGACGGGTGAAAGTGGTTGCTTTCCCTCGCGCCATTCCGCCACCCTTTTTGAAAGCACGGGCACATGATCCAAATTCAGTGGCCGTTGATCGCTGGTATTTAATGCCAGGAGGTTCAGCGCTGATTGGTTGGCGAGTTCGATGTGGTTTTGCTCGTTAAAAACCACAATGCCGGTGCGCATCCGCTCGAGAATAAGCTGGGCCAGTTGTTGCAGGTGCGCTGCCTGTTGCGCCTGGGCTTGGGCTTCTCTGGCGCTTACGATGATCTTGCGTGTCAGGTACTGAAAGGTAAACGCGATTAAAAACATCAGCACGCCCAGCGACGCCGCAGAAAAGAGCGCATTGGAGTTGAGCGTGAGATAAAAAAAGCGATAGATACTTTCGGAGACGAGTGCGATACAGGCGATAGCGGCAAAAAAAATCGCTATCTGGCCGCGCAGCAAAATGGCTCCTGCGGCCACTGCCACCAAGGTGAGATAGCCCAGGCCATTCACAACGCCCCCACTGGTATGCATCAGTAAATTGATCGCCACCAAATCAACCAGCAGTATGGCAAAGAGTGTCTTTTGAGAGGGTAGCAACCGAGTCCGCCAAAGCATCAGCAGCGTCGCCAGGTTAATGAAGGTATAGGCTCCCGAGGTGTACATAAACAACTCGGGGTTATCATCGCCCAGCACGTTGGGTGCCAGCCCGCCGTAAAACATGAGCAGCAGAATGGCACCCAGCAGGGTTCGGTAGTAGACGTAAACGCGCAACAGCAGGTGCGGGTTATAGCCGGGAGATAGGGGTTCCATAGAAAGTCCGAGTGGTCGACCTGGCATTGGTCATCAGGTTTGCCGGTCATCTTAAAGTCTTGGGCGCATGTTAATCCACTTTGCGTTGGCGCGCAGTTTGTTCGACAATGCCCGGCCTCATTTTCCGGTTAGCGAGCGAAATTCTATGACACAGTTGACCCTGTGTTTGGCGCAGATCAATACCCTGGTGGGTGATATCCCCGGCAACACCCAAAAAGTACTCGAAGTCGCCACCCGCGCCTGGCGCGAGTTGGGCGCCGATGCGGTGGTGTTTCCAGAGCTGACGCTCACCGGTTATCCGCCGGAAGACCTTTTATTGCGCGCTAGCCTGGCGCCGCGCATTGAGCAGTCGCTGGCAAGTTTGTTAGAGGCTAGGTTGCCCTTGGCACTGGTGGTGGGCTATCCCGGACTGCGCAATGGCCGTCTCTACAATATGGCTGGTGTGATTCGCAATGGGCAGCTGATTGCTGAATACGCCAAGCAGGTATTGCCCAACTATCAGGTGTTCGACGAGAAACGCTATTTTGCCGAGGGCGATCAGCCCTGTGTTTTTGATCTGGCGGGTTGGCCCACAGCTTTAAGTGTGTGTGAAGATATTTGGCATCCGGAGCCTATGGCGCAGGCCAAGGCAGCGGGAGCCCGCCTGATGCTGAATCTCAACGCTTCCCCATATCATCGGGGCAAACAAAGTGAACGCGAGGCGGTGTTGGCGGCAAGGGCCCGCGAAGGTGCCATGCCCGTGGTCTATGTGAATCTGGTAGGTGGGCAGGACGAGTTGGTGTTTGATGGCGGCTCGGTGTTGGTTAACGAGGCTGGCACTACCTGCTATCGCGCGCCAGCGTTTGAGGAGGGCCTCTATCCGGTCAGCCTGCAATTACCTTCGCCGCAACCACAACCCCTTGCTGCGCTGCTGGAGCCTTTGACCTCTGTCTACCAGGCGCTGGTGCTGGGGCTGCGCGACTATGTGGCCAAGAATCGCTTTAAGGGTGTAGTGCTTGGCTTATCTGGCGGCATAGATTCCGCCTTGACCCTGGCGATTGCGGTGGATGCCTTGGGGGCAGACAAGGTGCAGGCGGTGATGATGCCCTTTCGTTATACCTCGGATCTCAGTCGCAATGACGCCGCAGATCAGGCTGCCAGAATGGGGGTTAGCTATTCCTCAATCAGTATCGAACCCATGTACGAGGCTTTTATGGCAGGCCTCGCGGAAGAATTCGCTGGGCGTGCAAGGGATACCACCGAAGAAAACCTTCAGGCTCGCTGTCGCGGCGTGCTGTTAATGGCCATCTCCAACAAGAAAGGCTATCTGGTCATCACCACCGGCAATAAGAGCGAAATGGCGGTGGGTTACTCCACGCTCTACGGCGATATGGCGGGCGGTTTTGATGTGCTCAAAGATGTGCCCAAAACCCTGGTATTCGAGTTGGCGCGCTATCGCAACAGCTTGAGCGAGGTGATCCCGCAGACCGTTATTTCGCGGCCACCCTCGGCGGAACTGGCGCCAGATCAAAAGGATGAGGACAGCCTGCCGCCCTATGACATCCTTGATCAGATACTCGCCCTCTATATCGAGCAGGATGAGAGCGCCGAGGCGATTATCGCGCGCGGTTTTGATCGGGAGCAGGTTGAAAGAGCCGTGCGTCTGGTGGATATCAACGAGTACAAACGGCGTCAGGCGCCCATTGGTGTGCGCATCAGTCAGCGCGGTTTTGGTCGGGACAGGCGCTACCCCATTACCTCTGGCTGGAAGCCGGGGATCTAGGGAGCCGCTGGTTCAAATGAAAAACGGCGCCTCGGCGCCGTTTTCGGGATTACACAGCTGCGAATCAGCTGCGGGAAGGGCGCTCGACCTGAGTGTATTGCGGATCGTAAAGCTCACGGGTGTCGAAGCCGGGTGGATCAATTTTGTCAAACAGCCCAAAGGTGATGCGGCTTATCCAGGAGCGTTTGCCATCGCCATAGCTGTAGGCCTCGTTAAATTGGCCGCGCGCATCCAGCACAGGGTGATTGGGGTAGTTGGTGCGTAAAATCGCCAGCATCTGCTCGGCGGCCTCGGGCATTTGCAGTTCCTTGTAGCCCTGCACCATCACCGCCAGCGCATCGGGAATGGCCGGGGTTTGGGGGTAGTTTTCCAGCACATAGCGGCCGCGGTTGGTGGCTGCTACAAAGGCGCTGCGCTTCAGGTAGTAGTTGGCGACGTGGATTTCATAGCGCGCCAGCACGTTGCGCAAAAACAGCATGCGCTTGCGCGCGTCCGGTGCATAGGGGCTGTCTGGGAAGCGGTTGAGCAGCTGCGCGAAGTAGGCGAGGGATTCGCGTGCAGGACCTACGTCGCGCTTGGTCATGTCGAGGGGCAATACCCGTTGGAACATGCCCTGGTCTTTGTCGTAGGCCGCCACACCCATCATGTAGTGGGCGTAGTCCACGTTACGGTGTTGGGGGTGAAGGCGAATAAAACGGTTGGCGGTCGCGATGGCCGCGTCGGCGTCGCCTGACATGTGGTAGGCGTAAATCAGTTCCAACTGCGCCTGGTCAGCATAGGTGCCAAAGGGAAAGTTCTCTTCCAGGCTTTGCAGGTTTTTGATGGCGGCTTCCCACTGGCTGCGCTGCAACTGGTTTTCGGCAGCTTTGTAGAGGTCAGCCTCGGAGATGTATTCGGGCTCCTTGGTGCTGGAGCAGGCCGCCAATACCAGAACCAGGGCAAGCAGCAGGGGGTGTAAAACTCGCATAAGGCTGTAGACTCTCAAAAGAATTAGGTCGGTGCCGCCAATCGCGCGGCGCCGTATTTAAACACAGACAAGGCTGAACCCAAAGCGGCAGGCAAATCGCCTGCCAGGGTGAGGCAAAACTCGCGTCCAAGGGCGCGCAATTAAAGGTTATCTCCCTTCATGAAAGATGTTTTTGAACTCAGCGCCCAGGTTCCACCCAGCATGCAAGGCCTGCGTTTCGACCAGGTGGCGTCAGAGTTGTTCCCGGACTTTTCCCGCTCCCGATTGCAGGCCTGGATCAAGGACGGCCAGCTCACCCTTGATGGGCGCGTTGCCAAACCCAAGGACAAGTTGATCGGCGGTGAAACCCTGGAGCTCAATGCCGAGTTGGAGGCCCAGGGCACCTGGGAGCCGGAGGCGATAGACCTGGATATCATCCATGAGGACGAACACCTGATGGTGATCAACAAGCCCGCCGGACTGGTGGTGCACCCGGCGGCGGGCAACCACACAGGCACGCTGCTCAATGCGTTATTGAACCACGTGCCCGGCCTGATTAACCTGCCCAGGGCCGGCATTGTCCACCGTCTGGATAAGGACACCACTGGCCTGATGGTGGTGGCCAAAACCCTGGAAGCCCATACGGATCTGGTGGAGCAGCTGGCCGATCGCACGGTCAGCCGTGAATATCAGGCAGTAGCCGTAGGGGCTATGACCGGCGGTGGCACAGTGGATGCCCCCATGGGGCGCCACCCGCTGCAACGTAAGCTCATGGCGGTACTGAGCAAGGGCGGCAAGCGCGCCGTGACCCACTACCGTGTGCTTACCCGCTTTCCGCACCACACTCATATCCGCGTGAATCTGGAAACCGGCCGCACCCACCAGATTCGTGTGCATATGGCGCATATCGGCTTTGCCCTGGTGGGGGATGCCACCTACGGCAAGCGCTTTCGCATCCCCAAGGGCGCCAACCAGGAGCTTATTGATACCCTGAAAAGCTTTCCGCGCCAGGCGCTGCACGCGGCCAAACTGGGGCTGGAGCATCCGGCTACCGGCGAGTACACCGAGTGGGTCGCCCCCCTGCCAGCCGACTTTGAAAACCTGCTACATCAGCTGAAGACTGGTTACGACGCCGATGAGTGACGTCAGTTTTTTAGTACCTGATTGGCCAGCCCCCAAGCAGGTGCGCGCCTGTATCACCACCCGCCTGGGCGGTGTGAGCCAAGGACCTTACACCAGCTTCAACCTGGCCACCCATGTAGGTGATGCGCTCGAGGCGGTGGTTGCCAATCGCGCGGCTCTGGTTGAGCGGCTTGGCTTGCAGCGCCAGCCTCAGTGGCTGGAACAGGTACACGGCACCCAGGTAGTGCAAGCCGCCGATGACAGCTGGGTGCGCACCGCCGATGGCTGCTATACCCGTGAGCCTGGCCTGGCCTGCGCGGTGATGACGGCCGACTGCCTGCCTATTCTTATCTGCAATACCAATGGCACCCAGGTGGCGGCGCTCCATGCCGGTTGGCGCGGCCTGGCTGAGGGTGTTGTAGCCAAAGGCCTAGATACTTTTTCTGAGCCCGGCAGTGAGCTCATGGCTTACCTCGGCCCGGCGATTTCCCAACCTCATTTTGAGGTGGGCATAGAAGTTTTGGAGGCGTTTTTTGAATCCGCGCGCGATGCGCACCACAGCGATTTGATTGCGGCGGCTTTTAAACCCGGCAAACGCCCGCTGCATTTTTTTGCTGATATCTACGCATTAGCACGCGCTGAACTTCAGGCGCTGGGCGTGAAGGCCATCTACGGTGGTAATGATTGTACTTTTGATGATGCCCAGCGTTTTTATTCCTACCGGCGGGAAAAAGTCACCGGACGAATGGCCAGCCTGATTTGGTTGGCTGATTAAAGGACCAAGCCAAGCGTTTGTTCGCTTGGCTTGGGATTTCCAATAACAATAATGCAGGAGTTTTTATGTCGGTAATCAAGTCATCTGTGCTCAAATCGGTTGGCCAGTTGTTGAGCACAGGCCTATTACTTATTGGTTTAGTGGGCTGTGGTGGCGGCAGTGGTGGTGGAGGCGGCAGTACGCCGGTTGTGTCTTCCAGCGCAGTTTCTAGCAGCTCAGTTTCTAGCAGTTCAGTTTCCAGCAGCGCTCTGTCTGAGAGCAGCTCATCGCAAGCCAGTATTCCCAGTGAAATACTGCCGGAAGATTTTCCGCAAGGTACGGTGGATGAATTGCCTGTGCTAAGCATCACCACCGAAAATCAAATGCCTGTGTTGGATAAGGATACTTATCTCAATGCAAGTTATCGCTTGGTCGATGCGGATGTGGCTCTGGCGGAGGGTGAGTTGGAAATTCGGGGACGGGGTAACTCTACCTGGGATTGGCCTAAAAAGCCTTATCGTATCAAGCTGACGCAGTCCACCGAGCTTTTGGGTATGCCGGCCAGCCGCCACTGGGTATTGCTGGCCAACTATGCGGATAAAACCCTGATACGCAATGATGTCGCTTTAATGTTTGCGCGCAATATCGGGATGGAGTTTACGATGCGCGCCAAGCATGTAGAGCTGCAATTCAATGGCGAGTATCAGGGCGTATACCAACTGGTTGAACATATTCGTGTAGCGGGCAATCGTGTCGATATTCCGGAATTGGAAGAAGAGGATACAGAGGCAGATGTGATTAGCGGCGGCTATTTGATGGAACTGGATTTTCGGATGACCACAGATTTCTGTTTGACCGCGACCTACAATCCTTCGTTTTGCCAGAATGGCGTAAACCTGGATCGCGCCGAAACCTTCTGTGTGGATTCCGCCCACGGCATGTCGCCCATTTGTATTGATACGCCGGAAGACTTGCTGGAGCCCGAATGGTTGTCTCAGCGTCAATACATTACCCAACATCTTGAAGCTTTCGAGTCAGCACTTTTCAGCGATGAGTTCGCCAACCCGGATACCGGTTACGCCGCCTATTTAGATGTGGACTCCGCGGTTGACTACTACATAGTCAATGAGCTGTTCAAAAATGTGGATGGTGCGGTATCCAGTTTTTACCTTTATAAAAAACGCGATGGCAAAATTTTCTTCGGCCCTATATGGGATTTTGATTTGGCTCTGGGTAACGCGGGTTATAACGATGTGGATAAAACCTACGGTTGGCACATTCGTAACGAGCCCTGGTTTGATCGTCTGTTCCAGGATCCCGCATTTGATGCCAAAGTAAAAGCCCGTTGGCAGATGCTCAAACAGGAGGGTCGTCTGGAATTGATTTTTCACTACGCCGAAGCCCGCGCACTCTGGTTGCAAAATGCGCAGGCGCGCAACTTCAATCGCTGGCCCATTTTTAATTGGAGCGAGTGGTATACCCGAGTGATCATGGGCAGCTATGACGCCGAGGTTAATGAGATGCTGCGCTGGCAGCGTGTGCGTTATAACTGGATGGACGGGCAGCTGAGCAATTGATGACTTAATGGCCTGGTCGCTGGCATATCTGGCCAGGCCAATTACACTTGAAGCTACCTCTCCGTTATTCGCTACCGAGAAATGCCGATGATTTCCGTTTCCATGAGAAGCAAGCTGATTCTGTTGGCGCTCATGCCTGGTGTGGTGATCCTGGCCGCTCTGTTGTGGCTGGTGAGTCAGCGTATGAACCAGATTGTCGAAAAAGATATGGCGGTGTTGCGCGATGCGTTGATGGCAGCCCATAAAACAGAATTGCGCCACTCGCTGGATATGGCGCAATCCCTTATCAAACCTCTCTATGAGGCATCAGTCGATATCAACAGTGCTGAAGCACAAGAGGCGCTGAGCCTGCTTAAACGCTTGGCTTACGGTGCTGATGGTTATTTTTTTGGTTATGACGGCGAATCTCGCCGCGTCTTTTCCGGCAACGACACCGCCCGGATTGGCGACAGCTTTCGTGAATACAAGGATGTGAATGGTGTTTTTCTGATTAATGAGCTGGTTTCCCAGGCAAGAGCGGGTGGTGGTTTTGTTACCTACCATTTCCCCCGTTTGGGTCAGGGTGATACCGCTTATCCCAAACTCAGCTACGCCATTTGGTTGGACAAATGGCAACTGATGATAGGCACAGGTTTTTATATCGACAGTGTTGACGCAGCGGTGGCCGACGCCCGAGCCATTGCCGAGGCGCATATCCGCAGCACGCTGGTGTGGGTGTTTGTGTCTGCGTTGGTGTTGTTCGCATTGATGGCGCTCCTGGCGGTGTATCTGTCCCATAAAACGCTCGAACCGCTCAAGCGCCTTGCGCGTCGGTTGGATGCTATTGCCCAGGGCGGGGGCGATTTAACCCGCCGAATCGATCAGGTTAGCAATGACGAAATTGGTGCAGTCATTCGCGCATTTAATCAGTTCGTTGAGTCGATTCACGGCATGATTCAGCGCATTCAAGGGCTGACTTCCGAGGTGGC
>CBFGWO010000090.1:0-13835 GCA_965652595.1 uncultured Cellvibrio sp.
CAATAGGAGGCAGGAGCCGACTATTAGCCTACAGGGATGTACTCGCGGCGTGTCTCATGCCCTCTCCCCCTCCCCGGAAGCGTCCCGATCTAAACCACCCACAATCGGAACAAAACAATTTATGTTGCGCATTACAGATCTCTTCGCCCGTGTGGAAGAAAAAGAAATTCTCAAAGGCCTGAGCCTCGCCGTTAAACCCGGTGAGGTGCACGCCATCATGGGTCCTAACGGCTCAGGTAAAAGTACCCTAGGCAACGTGCTCTCGGGGCGCGATGGTTATGAAGTCACAGGCGGCAGCGTTGAATTTTTCGGCAAGGATCTGTTTGAGCTGGAAACCGAAGAGCGCGCCCGCGAAGGTCTGTTTCTCGCTTTTCAGTACCCGGTAGAAATTCCCGGTGTTAGCAATATGGAATTCCTTAAAGCCGCAGTTGATGCCAAGCGCAAACACCAGGGTTTGCCGGAGTTGTCGGCCATGGAGTTTATGAAGCTCGCGCGCGAAACCAGCAAGCGCGTTAACCTCGATCAAGCGTTTTTGAAGCGCGGTGTCAACGAGGGCTTTTCCGGCGGCGAGAAAAAGCGCAATGAAATTATGCAAATGATGCTGCTCGAACCGCGTCTGTGCATTCTCGACGAAACTGATTCCGGGTTGGATATCGATGCCTTGCAAGTGGTGGCCAATGGCGTTAACGCCATGCGCAGCCCAGAGCGGAGTTTTATTGTGGTGACTCACTACCAGCGGCTGCTGGATTACATAGTGCCCGACTATGTGCATGTGCTGGCCGGTGGTCGCATTATCAAATCTGGCGATAAAGAATTGGCGAAAGAGCTGGAAGCAAAAGGCTATGCCTGGATCGAAAACGAGGTGGCCTGAGCATGAGTGATTTTCAACAGGCCGCGCTGGCATTGGCGGCGCAACAGCAAAGTCCGACTTGGTTGGCGCCCTTGCGTCAAACTGGTGCTATTGCCTGGCAGTCGGCGAACTGGCCTACGCGCAAAACCGAGCATTGGAAGTACACGCCGTTGGCGCCGCTGCAAAAACAACGTTTTGCGTTGGCTGCTGATGCATCCGCCAGTGCCTCGGCCTTTAGCGACTGGATTCCGCTGGACGCGACCCGCCTGGTATTTGTCAACGGGCGTCTTGATGCAGCTGCGTCGTCTGAATTACCTGCAGAGGTGCAATTTTTTACTCAGGCCGATGATCAGGCGCGCGCGCTGATTCAAACCCATTTGGGTAAAGTGGTAGAGGGTGATCAGCATTTGTTTGCCCAGCTGAGTAACGCCCTGGCGAGCGACGGGGTATTGCTGCACCTGCCGCGCAATGCGCGTTTGCAAAAGCCGCTGTATCTGGTTCACCTGTCCACGCCGACGGCTACTCCAAGCTTGGCGCAAACCCGGTTGCTGGTGGTGCTGGACGAGGGCGCCAGTGCCCAGGTGATAGAGCACTATGTGTCCAGTGAGCAGGAACAAAATGGTTGGGTAAATAACCTCACAGAATTGGTGCTGGGCGATAACAGCGAATTGCATCACTACCGCTTGCATCTGGAAGAGGAACACCTGCTGCATATCGGCGGTGTGCATGCGCAACTGGCGCGCAGTGCGCGCTTGCGCGCGTTTACTCTGGCTCAAGGCAGCCAGCTCAAACGTCTGGATTACCAAATCAATCACCGTGGCGCGGGTGCGGATCTTAACCTGCAAGGTATTTATTTGCCGCGCAACAAGCAGTTGGTGGATTACCACACCAATGTGCAGCATTGCGTTCCTCACTGCACCACCCAGGAAATTTTTCGCGGCATTATTGCCGATGATGCCCAGGCTGTTTTCAATGGTCGTATCCACATACTGCCGGATGCCCAAAAAACACTGGCGGAATTGAGCAATAAAAATTTGCTGACGTCTCCTCGCGCACAAGTCAACACCAAGCCGGAGCTGGAAATCTACGCCGACGATGTCAAATGCGCCCACGGTGCTACCGTAAGCCAGTTAAACGCGACGGCGATGTATTATTTGCAAAGCCGTGGTCTCTCACGCAAAGAGGCCGAGGTGATGATGAGCTTTGGTTTTATCAATGAGCTGCTGCAAGACATAGCCTCGCCCGAAGTGCGCGACTATTTAACGCCGCGTATCGCCACACTTTTCGGACGTGACCCCCAGTTGCTGCAGACCGCGCAGGATGAGTGATATGAGTTCAGTGACCGCCACAGCGACAAAGTCCTTTGATGTGGAGCGAGTGCGCCAGGATTTTCCTATCCTGCATCAGCAAGTAAATGGTCATGATCTGGTCTATCTGGACAACGCCGCCACTACGCAAAAGCCGCGCTCGGTCATAGACGCCATCACCGCCTATTACTGCGAGGACAATAGCAACGTTCATCGCGGCGCTCACACGCTCGCCGACAGAGCCACGGCAAAATTCGAAGCAGCGCGCGTTAAAGTTGCGGAATTTCTCAACGCGCCCGAACCTGCACAAATCATCTGGACTCGGGGCACCACCGAAAGCATCAACCTGGTTGCCGCCAGCTGGGGTCGCAGCCAATTGCTGCCCGGTGATCGCGTGCTGGTCTCCGCCATGGAGCACCACTCCAACATAGTGCCCTGGCAACTCATTGCACAAACCACTGGCGCCAGCGTCGAACCCATACCGGTCGACGCCAGCGGCACTATCGATCTGCACGCCTATGAAGACTTACTCAAAGCGGGGCGCGTCAAAATGGTCGCCGTTGGTCATGTCTCCAACGCCTTGGGAAGTATTAACCCAATAGAGTCCATTATTGCGAAAGCCCATGCAGCAGGCGCAAAAGTGCTCATCGACGGCGCCCAAGCGGTCAGCCACTGGCCGGTGGATGTGCAGGCGCTCGACTGCGACTTCTACGCCTTCTCCGCCCACAAACTCTTCGGCCCCACCGGCGTTGGCGTGCTCTACGGCAAACGCCAACTCCTCGACGCCATGCCCCCCTATCAGGGCGGCGGCGAAATGATCGAAAGCGTCAGTTTCGAAGGCACGCGCTTTAATCAGCTGCCCTACAAATTCGAAGCGGGCACCCCCGACATCGCCGGTGTCATCAGCTTTGGGGCCGCCATCGACTACCTCAACCAACTCGACCGCGCCGGTGCCGCCAGCCACGAACAGGCTCTCCTGGCCTACGCCGAAGGCCGCGCCCGCGCCACACCCGGCATGAAACTCATAGGCACCTCGGCGCACAAAACCAGCGTCATGAGCTTCCTGCTCGAAGGCGTGCACCCGCACGACCTGGGCTTTTTACTCGACAAACAAGGCATAGCCGTCCGCACCGGCCACCACTGCGCCCAACCCATCATGGACCAGTTCGCCATCCCCGGCACGGTGCGCGCCAGCTTCAGCTTCTACAACACCTACGCCGAGGTAGATCGACTCTTCGACGCTTTGGAAAAGGCGAAAACGTTTTTACTTTGATCGCAGCCACAATCTTGACTGCGATGTGAGTGTGGTGGGGACGGGAAGCAGGGTGACAGACCATAGGAGGCAGGAAGCCGACTATGAGCTTACAAGGATGTACTTGCAGCGTGTCTGTCACCCTGCTTCCCGTCCCCACCACACGGATTTAGCGCACCAATTAACCCGGAGAAAACCATGGCAGTAGCCTCATTTGATCCACAAGCCCAAACCGTCTCCGTCACCCCGGAAGCGGTAGCCCACTTCCGTCGCCAAATCAAAAGCCACCCAGACGCCACGGCCATCCGCCTCAGCGTCAAACAAAGCGGTTGCACCGGCTACATGTACGTCGTCGACCTGGTTCCCGACGCCAAACCCGAAGATTTCCGCCTGGCACTCGACGAAAACCTCGAGCTGCTCATCGACCCCACAAGCCTTCCCGTGGTCAGCGGCACCCAAATCGACTACGTCACCGAAGGGCTCAACCGCCAGCTCAAATTCCTTAACCCCAACGCCAAAGACTACTGTGGTTGCGGCGAAAGCTTCAGCGTGAACTGATTATGGCCAGCGAAAGACGAGTCGTTGTCGTACAGGAAGACTGCCCCGCGCGGCGGGTACCTGATGGCACACCCATCACCCTCCCGCAAGACACCTTTGTCACCATTACCCAGGCCCTGGGCGGCAACTACACGCTCACCTATCACGGCCAAATGGTGAGGGTAGATGGCACAGACGCCGCCAAACTTGGCCTCCCCGGTGATGACCTCAGCTTTCCACCACCGGTGGACGAGCGCATCCACGAAGACCAGGTTTGGCAAGCGCTGGGCACGGTTTACGACCCGGAAATCCCGGTAGACCTTGTCAATCTCGGCCTGATTTACGGTGTGAACATCGACCAGGCGAGCCACCAGGTCGACATCAAAATGACCCTCACCGCCCCCGGCTGCGGCATGGGCCCGGTGCTGGTGGGTGATGTGGAATACCGGGTGCGCAAGGTGCCCAACGTAAAAAGTGTGAAAGTAGAACTGGTCTTCGATCCGCCCTGGAACCGCGACATGATGAGTGAAGAAGCACAGCTTGAGACGGGGATGTTTTTCTAAATGAGCCAATTTGGTATTGATATTATTCCCGCCGACATCATAGACGCGCTCGGCTTTTTCGACTCCTGGGAGGAGCGCTACAAGTACATTATCGATCTGGGCAAGGAGCTGGAGCCTTTGGCTGATGAACATCGAACCGAGGCAAACCTGGTGCGCGGCTGTCAGAGCCAGGTGTGGCTCACCCACCGGGAAGAGGCGGGCAAGCTGTTTTTTGCGGCCGATAGCGATGCCTTTATCGTCAAGGGTTTGCTCGGTGTAGTGCTCGCGGCCTACAACGGCAAAAGCGCGCGTGAGATCCTCGATTTTGATATCCAGGCCTACTTTGATGAGCTGAAGCTCCTCTCTCACCTGAGTCCTACACGCGGCAACGGCCTCAGGGCCATGGTTAAGCGAATTCAGGATACGGCCAGCGGGGCTGTCTGATTCTGCTGCTGCACCGGTTCAAGCCCTTCAAAAATGCGCGCTAAGCGGCTGATTTTCGCCCGCTTTTCGTGCATCTCTCCATGTAAAAACCCCGCCAAGATGCGTATAATCCCGCAGTTTTATGTTCAGGATGAATGCTACGCCGCTGGCGCAGGATGCGCAGGAGCGGCCTGATGGCGGCCCTCTACGATAGGGCCGGTAAGATTATCGCTGGTTGGAGCACTCCATGGCTGTTGAACAAACCCTGTCCATCATCAAACCGGATGCGGTGGGCAAAAATCATATCGGCGCTATCTGCGCCCGTTTTGAGCAAGCAGGCCTGAAAATTGTGGCCATGAAAATGTTGCATTTGAGTCGCGCCCAGGCCGAAGGCTTTTATGCCGAGCACAAAGGCCGTCCTTTTTTTGATGGCTTGGTGAGCTTTATGACCTCCGGGCCGGTGGTGGTGCAAGTGCTCTCTGGCGAAAACGCCATTGCCCTTAACCGCGAACTCATGGGCGCTACCGATCCGCAAAAAGCGGCGCCTGGCACTATCCGCGCCGACTTCGCTACGGCGATTGATGCCAACGCGGTACACGGTTCGGATTCACCCACGTCCGCTGCGCGTGAAGTGGCTTATTTTTTTGACACAACTGAGATCAACCTGCGCTGAATCGCGCAGGCTTAACGGGTAAACCCTATGACCGAATTCGCTAGTTACTCCGCAACCGACACCGCTCAGGTGACTGAGGCGGGCAAGGTCAATCTGCTGGGTTTGCCCGAAGCAAAACTGGTGGCATTTTTTGAATCTATCGGCGAGCCGCGTTTTCGCGCCGTGCAGGTCATGAAATGGATTCACCAGTTGGGTGCTGATAATTTCGAGGTGATGACCAACGTCAGTAAATCCCTGCGCGCCAAGCTCAGTGAGATGGCTGAAATTCGTCCGCCCGAAGTGGTGCAGCAACTGGACTCCGCCGATGGCACACGCAAGTTTTTGATTCGCGTCAGCGGCAATAATGTTGTGGAAACTGTTTACATTCCCGAAGGCGATCGCGGCACTCTGTGTGTGTCTTCGCAAGTGGGCTGTTCACTCGATTGCAGTTTCTGCGCCACTGGTAAGCAGGGCTTTAACCGTGACCTCACGGCGGCAGAAATTATTGGCCAGGTGTGGATAGCTGCAAAATCCTTTGGCCAGTTGCAAGCAGGTGCCGAGCGTTCGGTAACCAATGTGGTCTTGATGGGCATGGGCGAGCCGCTGCTCAACTTCGACAATGTGGTCGATGCCATGAACCTGATGATGCACGACAACTGCTACGGCATTTCCAAGCGCCGCGTCACGCTTAGCACATCTGGTGTTGTGCCCGCGCTGGATCGTCTTAGTCAGTACACAGATGCCTGCCTCGCGATATCCTTGCACGCGCCCAACGACGAATTGCGCAACGAACTGGTGCCCATCAACAAAAAATACCCCATCGCCATGCTGCTGGATTCGGCCAAGCGCTACATTGAGGCCATGCCCGATACCCACCGCAAAATCACCATCGAATACACGCTGATCGATCAGGTGAATGATCGCCCGCACCACGCGCGCGAACTGGCGGAACTGTTAAAAGATGTGCCGGTCAAGATTAACCTGATCCCGTTTAATCCTTTCAATCTTTCCAACTACAAGCGCGTCAGCAATAACGCCCTGCGTCGCTTCCAGGAAATCTTGATGGAAGCGGGTTATATCACCACCGTGCGCACCACCCGCGGTGACGATATAGATGCTGCCTGTGGTCAGTTGGCGGGCAGCGTGAATGACATTACCAAACGCAGCGAGCGCTATCGCGCCCGCTTTGATGAACCCGAGCCAGTAAAGATTCTGGCGCAATCATAATCCCCTGAACCTGGGACAGGATAAGGAGTGTATTGATGAAGCAGAATAATGTGGGTGTAAAGATTATCCTCGTCGTACTCTGTGCGCTGATATCCGTAGGCTGCATGACTCGCACCACAACGGGCGGTTCGAAACCCAAAGTTGATAAAGACAAGGCGCTGGAGCTGCATATTCAGTTGGCAGAAGGGTATATACAAAACAACAATCGTGAATCGGCTCGCCATCACTTGCGCAGGGCTTTTGACATAGACCGCAATTCGGTAGAAGCCACAGCGGTTATGGCGCGCCTCTACGAAATGGAAGGTGAGCTTGAGTTGGCTGAGGAGCACTACCTTAGAGCGCTGCGTCGCGATAAGGGATTAACGGAAACGCGCAACGATTTTGGAGGCTTTCTTTTCAGGGCCTCGCGTTACGAAGAAGCACTGGAACAGTTTGAGATTGCCGCTGCGGATCTTGACTACGACTTGCGTGCCGAGGTGCTGGTCAACGTAGGTCGAGCAGCGGCCAAGATAGGTAATACAGATCGTGCCGAAAGCGCGTTCAAACATGCGAATACCTTGAACCGCAAATTACCTGAGGCGTTAATCGAGTTGGCTGATTTAAGTTTTCAAAAGCGCGACTACGCTGCTGCGAAAGCCTACCTTGATCAGTATTTGTCTGCCTCTCGCCCGACGGCGCGGAGTTTGCTCCTGGGCATCCGCATTGAACGCCTGTTTGGTAACAAGGATAAGGAAGCGAGCTATGTTCTGGCGTTGCGCAATATGTTTCCGTATTCGCGCGAACACCTCGAATACAAACAGTATTTTGAGTAACCGTGATGTCGGATCAAATTGAAACCGGTGAAACCCCGGAGCCCGTTTCTCCGGATCTCGTTTCCCCAGGCAGAATTTTGCGCGAGGCGCGTGAGCGGGCGCAGTTGAGTGAACGGGAAATTGCCCAGGCGTTGCACATGACCGTGAGCAAGGTCAAAGCGCTTGAGAGCGATGATTTTGGCAAACTCAACGTGGATACTTTTGTGCGTGGCTACTTAAGATCCTATGCCAATTATCTGAAGCTTGACTGCGCCAGTTTGATCTCTGCCTATGAGCAGCAAGCGATCGCGAAAGGACTCTTGCCTTCTGCGGCCGAAACCCAGATTCGAGACCTGGGGCAGGGTAGAGGCTGGTCGCTGATTCTTTGGCTCTCGGGCTTTTTGGTGGTGTTGTTGCTGGTCAGCATTTGGTTTTTTGGGAATTCCATTCGTTCCACGCCAAATGCAGTGGCACCATTGTCACCAGAGGTTCTTGCACCACCCTTGGTTGAAGCGGTAAATGAAGTGGATCAACCCTCGGTGTCCAATGAACCGACCAGCGAGGGGCAGGCGCCAACACCAGCCACCAATGACATGGCTGATGAGGCGGCAGTGCCCTTGGTTCACGTTTCCTCAGCGCCTGACCTGGATAGATTGGAGTTACAGTTTTCAGAAGAATGTTGGATTGAAGTCAGCGACGCGCAAGGCGATGTGCTCGCGACTGATCTAGCGCGGCCCGGAAGTCAGTTGTTGTTAGAGGGCAGGGCACCTTTCAGTGTGAAGTTGGGAAATGCACCAGCGGTGAGCGTGAAGCTGAACGGTGAAACTCTGGTATTGAATCTTTCTGCTGATACCCGGGTTACCACTGTGACTCTGGGTGAGTGAATTTCAAGGTTTATAAATTATGCATTGTGAATCTCCCATCAAGCGTCGCAAGTCGCGCCAGATTATGGTGGGTAATGTTGCTGTAGGCGGCGATGCACCAATTTCCGTGCAGAGCATGACCAATACCGAAACCACGGATGTGGCGGCAACCGTGGCGCAAATTCAGCGCATTCAGGCCGCAGGCGCTGATATTGTTCGGGTCTCTGTACCCACTATGGATGCGGCGGAAGCCTTTGGCCAAATTCGCAAACAGGTGACTATTCCCTTGGTGGCGGATATCCATTTTGATTACCGCATTGCCCTGCGAGTGGCCGATTTGGGCGTGGATTGTTTGCGCATAAACCCCGGTAATATTGGCCGGGAAAAGCGTATTCAAGCGGTGGTCGATAAAGCGAAGGATCTCAATATTCCTATTCGTATCGGCGTAAACGCCGGTTCCTTGGAAAAAGACCTGCAAAAAAAATATGGCGAGCCCACGCCTGATGCGTTGGTGGAATCCGCGTTGCGCCATGTTGAGATTCTCGACGCACTCAACTTTCACAATTTTAAAGTCAGTGTTAAAGCCTCGGACATATTTATGGCGGTTGCCGCTTACCGAAAGCTGGCAACGCTGATTGATCAGCCACTGCATTTGGGTATCACCGAAGCTGGCGGCTTGCGTTCGGGCACGGTTAAATCGTCCATTGGTTTGGGCATGCTGCTCATGGATGGTATCGGCGATACCATTCGCGTTTCTCTGGCTGCTGATCCGGTGGAAGAGGTAAAGGTCGGCTGGGATATGTTGCGCAGCCTTAAAATTCGCAGCAAGGGCGTTAATTTTATCGCCTGTCCCAGTTGCTCACGTCAAAACTTTGATGTGATTAAAACCATGAACGAACTGGAACAGCGCGTGGAGGATATTACCGTTCCGCTTGATGTGGCGGTGATTGGCTGCGTGGTCAATGGCCCAGGTGAAGCAAAAGAGGCGGATTTGGGGCTGGCGGGCGGTACACCCAACAATCTGGTGTATATCGACGGTGTGCCAAATCACAAACTGGGTAACGAAACCTTGGTTGATGATTTGGAGCGGTTGATTCGCCAAAAGGCCGCACAGAAGGCCGTGCGTTTGGCTGAAGAAGCCAGCAATATCATTGCAAAAGCCTAGCAGGTGAAGGCCTGCAACTGTTTTTGTTTTTTAGGATGCAATTTTGAAAAAGATACAAGCTATTCGCGGGATGAACGATTTGCTGCCCCAGGACTCGGGAGTCTGGCAGTACGTGGAATCCACACTCAGCGATATTTTGCAGCGCTACGCTTATCAGGAAATTCGCTTTCCAATAGTGGAAGCCACTGAGCTGTTCAAGCGCTCTATCGGTGAAGTGACCGATATTGTCGAAAAAGAAATGTACACCTTCGATGATCGCAACGGTGACAGCCTCACCCTGCGTCCCGAAGGTACAGCCTGTTGTGTGCGTGCCTGCGAAGAGCACGGCTTGCTCTACAACCAAACCCAACGGCTTTGGTATATGGGGCCCATGTTTCGCCACGAGCGTCCGCAAAAAGGTCGTTACCGTCAGTTTCACCAATTGGGCGTTGAAGCTTTTGGTATGCAGGGGCCAGACATAGATGCTGAGATTTTGTTGCTCAGCGCGCGCATGCTCAGTGAACTTGGTGTTGCAGAGGCAGTCACATTGCAACTGAATTCCCTGGGTAACGCTGAATCGCGTCAGGCTTATAAAGAGGCGCTGGTGGCTTATCTGGAAACCCGTCGCGATCAATTGGATGAAGACAGCCAGCGCCGTCTTACTACCAACCCCTTAAGAATTCTCGACAGTAAAGATCCAAAGACACAAGCCTTGTTGGATGAAGCACCGGTGTTGCTGGATTATCTTGATGCTGAGTCTCGCAGCCACTTTGACCAACTAAAGGCGTTACTGGATGCGCGCGGCCTTGGTTATCAGGTTAATCCGCGTTTGGTGCGTGGCCTGGACTACTACGGTAAAACGGCTTTTGAGTGGGTTACGGATAAGCTCGGTTCGCAAGCGACTGTTTGCGCAGGTGGTCGTTATGATGGCCTGGTGGAACAGTTGGGTGGCAAACCAACGCCAGCGGTGGGTTTTGGGTTGGGATTGGAGCGGTTGGTACTCCTGTTGCAAACGCTCGATGTCATCCCACAAGGACTTGATCAGCAGGCTGATATTTATTTAGTGGTGGCTGGTGATTATGCCAACGAAGCTCTGGCTTTTGCAGAACACTTGCGCGATCAACTACCTTTTGTGCGTCTGATGACCCACTGTGGTGGCGGCAGTATCAAAAGCCAAATGAAAAAAGCCGACAAGAGCGGTGCAGACATTGCGCTGATTTTGGGCGAAGACGAAATTCGTGAGGGCAAGGTTACCCTCAAGTATTTGCGCGAGGAAGCGCAGCAACAAACTCTCTTGCAATCCGAGGCTGTCGCTTTTTTGCAGTCTCTGGAATAAAAGATTCATAGCCCCCTTACCTATTTGACAATACCAGGAGCCGATTGTGAGTGTACATTTATCCGAAGAAGAACAATTAGAAGCATTGAAGCGTTGGTGGAAGGACTATGGTAAAACCGTGGTTGTTGCAATTGTGGTTGCGGTGGCAGGGTATTTCGGTGTGACAGGATGGCAACAACAGCAACAGCAAAAAGCGGAAGCCGCGTCGGAGCTGTACAGCGAATTAATGCAAGTGGCCAGCCCTCGTATGGGCGTTGCCTTGGGCGATGCTGAAAAGGCAACGGCTCGTCAGCTGGCTGGTCAGTTAAAAGAGGGGCGTGCGTCAAGCCTTTACGCTCACAACGCTGCCTTGCTACTGGCGCGTCTTGCCGTAGAAGAGGGCGAGATTGATCAGGCGGTGGAAGAGTTGCGCTGGGTGTTGCAAAACAAACCAGAGATCAGTACTGAACAAATTACTCGTCTGCGTCTTGCGCGTTTGTTGATCACGAAAGAAGATTTTGCCGGTGCGGAAGCCCTGCTTGGCAATCCGGTGAATGCGTTTAAGGGTGAGTACGCCGAAGTGCGCGGCGACCTGGCGAGAGCAAAAGGTGATTTGGCTGGTGCCCGGACAGCTTACGAGGAGGCCATGGCCGCTATCGATCCAAAAGCACAGGAACGCAGAATGTTGTTGCAGTTTAAATTGGACGATCTCGCTTCCTCACTGCCTGCCAATGAACTGGAGTCTGCCCAATGAGGCTAATTACCTGGAGCCTGTTGCTGGGCGTTTTCATGTTGTCCGGATGTTCACTGTTTAGTAAAAAAACAGGGAATGAGCCGATGGAGTTGCAAGACTTTCAGGAACAGGCGCAGGTTCGTACCCTGTGGAGTCGTGGTATGGGTGCGGGCCAGAGTGCGAGTTTCACGCGCTTGGCTCCCTTCCTGGATGGCGACACACTCTATGTTCTGGGTCACAAGGGAGAACTGTTTGCCGCCGATCCGGCTTCCGGCAAGGTTCGTTGGTCGCGCAAATTGAAAGAGACCATGAACGCTGGTGTAGCCAGTGAGCAAGGCATGCTATTGCTTGCGTCTGCCGGTGGAGAGGTGATTGTGCTGTCCAACACGGATGGCCGAGTGCTTTGGCGCAAGCAGTTAAACGGCGAAATTCTTTCATCACCACGCACCAATGGTGAAGTGGTGGCCGTGCAAGCGATCAATGGCCGATTGTTTGTATTGGATGCTGCCACTGGCGAAGAAAAATGGTTTTACGACAATCCCCCTCCGGTGCTGACCTTGCGCGGTGCACCCTCGCCAATCGTGACAGACAATGCCATCTATGCAGGTTTTTCCAACGGTAGATTGATGGCTTTTGATCCGGACAACGGCTCTATTCTGTGGGAACAGCGAGTTGCTTTGCCCCAAGGACGCTCGGAGTTGGATCGCATGGTGGATATTCACTCCTCGCCGGTACTGCGCGAAGGTGTGATTTACGTGTCTACCTATCAGGGTAAATTGTCTGCCGTTGCAAGGGGTACAGGCAGCGCTCTCTGGAGCCAGGATTCGTCAAGCAGTGAAGCTATTGCCATGACGGATACTCATATTTTTGTAAGTCAGGCCGACGGTCGCCTGGTGGCCCGCAGTCTCGCCACCGGCGAAGTTTTGTGGGAAAACTCGCAGTTGCTGCGCCGTAGACTCAGTGGCCCACAAGTGGCGGGAGATTATGTCGCTGTGTCTGACTACAAGGGCTATTTGCATGTGCTTGATCAGCAAACCGGCGAGTTGGTTGCGCGCAAACGCGTAGGTCGCAAGCCCATACATGCCCCCATGCTGACCGATGGCGAGCGCCTTTATGTATACACCAACAAAGGAAAGCTTTACGCGTTGACATTGCTTGCGCGCTAATTTGCCGAAAGTTTTTTTGCAGCCACGCCTACTGCTGAATTAACTTCAGTTGTGGGCGTGGCTGATGCCTTTTTCAAAACCCGATTTTTCACTTCTTTGATGCACACATTATGATTCCTGTTATTGCCCTGGTGGGCCGCCCCAATGTGGGTAAATCCACGCTCTTTAATCGCCTGACTCGCTCGCGCGATGCGCTGGTGGCCAACTACCCAGGCCTTACTCGCGATCGCAAATACGGTGAGGGCAGCATCGATAACCGCCGCTTTATTGTGATAGATACCGGCGGCATTTCCGGTGAAGAAGAGGGCATAGATTCGATGATGGCGGGCCAATCGCTACAGGCGATTCAAGAGGCCGACATTGTTTTGTTTATTCTCGACAGTCGCGAAGGGCTTAACGCGGCTGATCATATGATCGCACGCCACCTGCGCGTGAATAATAAAAAAACCTATCTGGTGGCGAACAAAATCGATGGCATGGACCCGGATGTCGCCCTGGCGCCATTTTATGAATTGGGCCTTGGCGAAATTTTTGCTACCACCGCCACCCACGGTCGCGGTGTTAAATCCATGATGGAAGAGGTGTTGGCGGAGATCCCGGAAACACCAGAAGAAAACGAGCAGGAAGAAGCCAGTGGGATAAAAATTGCCGTGGTAGGGCGCCCCAATGTCGGCAAATCTACCTTGGTCAATCGCCTGCTGGGTGAAGACCGCGTGGTTGTTTACGACCAGCCCGGCACTACCCGCGATAGCGTTTATATCAATTACGAAAGACACGGCAAGCCCTACACACTGATCGACACAGCAGGTGTACGCCGCCGTAAAAATGTTGACTTGATGGTGGAAAAATTTTCTATCGTTAAAACCATGCAAGCTATCAGCGATGCCAATGTGGTGATACTGGTAATGGACGCCAGCGAAGGCGTGGTGGATCAGGATCTGCACTTAATGGGCAACGCTATCGAGGCGGGCAGGGCGCTGGTTATCGCGCTCAACAAATGGGATGGCTTGGATGAGTCCCACAAGCAGTATGT
>CBFGWO010000091.1:0-13738 GCA_965652595.1 uncultured Cellvibrio sp.
CATCGCGGCGAAATGGCGGTTACCTCCGATGAGGTGGCGGGCACCAGTTTTAATATTCAACTGCCACTGGTGGAATTACCAAGAGGCTGATATGCCTGGCCGATCGAAAAACCCGGAGGATCCCGCGCCCTCCGGGTTTTTTTATGGCCGCCATCCCCGGCAGCCACTCTCCTGGCCGTCGTTACCGGCGTTTAAAATGGCTCCCGGCCATTTTTTGTTGGGCGAAGTACTCGGTTGACGGGTTTAGAGTCCAAATAACCATATGTTATTTGGGTCAGTTTTAGGGTAGAATTGTGTTTTTTATCAGCGATTATATTTTTAATTATAAAAAATGAGGTTTGTCGGTGTCTGAAGCTCCTTTTTCCGGGTCTGGTGTTTCTGTCGCAGAGGCTCTGACTCCCCGGTCCCAGCAGTTGCGTCCCTTGGGAGGCACCCGGCTGAAAACCAGCCTCTTGGGTTTTGGCGCTGCACCTATTGGGAATCTTTATCAGGCCATGAGCGATGCCCAGGCGCAGCAAAGCCTCAGTCGCGCCCTGGCCTTGGGTATCAGCTACCTGGATACCGCTCCGCATTACGGCTTCGGCCTGAGTGAAACCCGCATTGGCCATTTGCTGGCTGAGTTGCCTGCCAGGCCCTTGGTGTCCACCAAGGTGGGTCGTTTATTGGTGCCCTGTGAATCACAGGACGCTGTGCGCCACGGCTTTGCCGATGCGCCGCCGCTGGAGCCAGTGTTTGATTACAGCTACGGCGGGGTGATGCGCTCTTATGAAGCCAGCGTCCGCCGCTTGGGCGAAGGCCGCATAGATATTCTTTTTGCCCACGATCTGGGTGAACTCACCCACGGTGAATCCCACGAGCAACGGTTTAAGGAGTTTCTTGCGGGCGGCTACAAAGCCATGCGCGAGCTGCGCGATCAGGGCCAGATTTGCGCGATTGGTCTGGGGGCCAATGAGTGGCAGGTTTGCGCCCGCCTGATGGCAGAGGTGGAGCTGGATTGTGTGCTGCTCGCCGGACGCTACACCCTGCTGGAGCAGGGCGCCTGCGAAAGTTTTTTACCCGCCTGTGCGCAAGCCGGTGTGTCGGTGATCCTGGGTGGGCCTTTTAATTCCGGCATCCTCGCCAAAGGCGTTTCTGGCCCTGGGCCTCACCACTACAACTATGGCCCGGCTCCCGCTGAGATAGTGGCCAGGGTTGCTCGCCTGGAAGCCGTGTGTACCGAATTTGCGGTTCCCCTTGCCGCCGCTGCTTTGCAATTTCCCACCGCTCACCCGGTGATCTGCTCGGTGATTGCGGGGCTGGCGAGTTCGGCGGAAGTTGAACAGGCGGTGAGTTTGATAAACCTGCCACTGCCTGCGGATTTTTGGCAGGCGCTGCGTGAGCGCGAATTAATTCACCCGGCTGCGCCCTTGCCGGATTCGGCATAGTGTTGGAGTGAAGCGTTAATGAGTGATTCCCGGACTCAGACGAGTGCCAACCCGGCGCCCCTGTTACTGTTGCACCCGGATGACAATGTGCTGGTGTGTGTCTCCCCCATTGCCGAAGGTCAGCTGTTGCCCATCGACGGCAACTGGATACCCAGCCCCCAGTCTGTGGGGGTGGGCCACAAACTGGCCCGTCGCCCTCTGGTAATGGGCGACAAGGTGTATCGCTACGGCGCCCCCATAGGCTCTGTGACCCAAGCGGTGGCGCAGGGCGAACACCTGCATATGCACAATATGCAAAGCGACTATATACCTAGCCACACCCGCCAGCAGGGAGCACCACACCGATGAGCAAACCCGAGATCCTCGCTTATCAACGCGCCGATGGTCGCAAGGGTATTCGCAATGTGATTCTGGTTGCCTACCTGGTGGAGTGTGCGCACCACGTCAGCCGCCGAATCGTCAGCGCGACCGACGATCTGGACGTGCACCTGATCGGCTTCCCCGGTTGTTATCCCAATGACTACGCCTATCGCATGATGACCGCCATGTGTACCCATCCAAATGTCGGAGGTGCGTTGTTAATTTCCCTTGGCTGCGAAAGTATGAACCGCGATGGCCTGCTGCAAGCTGTGCGCGCCAGCGGTCGCCCGGCGGAGCTGCTGGTGATTCAGGAAGCAGGCGGCACCCGCGCCACTATCGAGGCAGGCGTGGCGGCGGTAACGCGTTTGCGCGCCCAGGCGGCTAGTGTTGCACGAGTGCCTATGGCGATGAATGAACTCATTGTGGGTACCATTTGCGGTGGCTCCGATGGAACATCTGGCATCACCGCCAACCCGGCGGTGGGTCGTTGTTTTGATGCGCTGGTGGATGCTGGCGCGGCGTGCATTTTTGAAGAAACCGGCGAGTTAATCGGCTGCGAAACCATCATGGCCGATCGGGCTATTACGCCGCAGTTGGGCGCCGAAATCGAAGTCTGTGTGGCCAAGGCGGAAACCTATTACCGCATTATGGGCTTTGGCAGTTTTGCGCCGGGCAACGCTGATGGCGGCCTGACAACCCTCGAAGAAAAATCCATGGGCGCCTATTCCAAATCCGGTTCTTCGGCCATCAGTGGTTTGCTCAAGCCGGGCGATGTTCCGCCCGCCGGTGGTTTGTATTTATTGGACGTGGTGCCCGACGGCGAACCGCGTTTTGGTTTTCCGAATATTTCTGATAACGCTGAAATTGTTGAACTGATCGCCTGCGGTTGCCAGGTGATTTTATTTACTACCGGGCGCGGCTCGGTGGTGGGTTCGGCGATTTCGCCAGTGATAAAAGTGTGCGCCAATCCCGAAACCTATGCGCGTTTGGCGGAGGATATGGATGTGAACGCCGGGCGGATTTTGTTGGGATCTGCCACTTTGGATGAGGTGGGTGAGGAAATTTTACAGCGGGTGTTGGCGGTGGCTTCGGGGGCGCGGAGTGTGTCTGAGGCGCTGGGGCATCAGGAGTTTATTTTGACGTATAAAAGTTTTGAGCCGATTGGGCCGGGGTGTTTGCCGGTTAGGCAGGTTGTTTAGGCGAGTTGGTGCCAGGCGGGGTGTGGCCTAAACACTTCTGAAAACGCATGAATACCCTACGGGGCCGGCCCGGCAGCACAGCCGCCGTGCGTTCAGCTGCGCGCAAAGCAGTGCTTTGCAAACGCTTGCTTCACCCCTGTAGCTCCCTCGCGTCGTCCCTGACGCGAGGGTTTCAGAAGTGTTTAGGCCACACCCCGCTCCACCAGCGTGCCAAATTCTGAAATTGTGTGAAGGTCAAAAGCATGAATCGTTTGCAAGGTAAAACTGTTGTGGTCACTGGGGCTGGTCAGGGGATTGGGCGGGCGAGTGCGGAGTTGTTTGTGCGGGAGGGGGCGCGGGTGATTGCGACCGATGTGAATGCGGCGGCGTTGGCGGAGCTGGTGGGATGTGAAACGCGCACACTGGATGTGTTGGATGCTGAGGCTATTAGGTCATTGAGCGCAGAGCTGGATAAAGAGTCGGGTGGGGTGCAGGTGTTGTTTAATTGTGTGGGTTTTGTACACAGCGGCACTATTTTGGATTGCGATGAACAGGATTGGCAGTTTTCCTTTGATATCAACGTGAATTCCATGTATCGCATGATCCGCGCTTTTTTACCGGCCATGATCGCCAGCGGCGGTGGTTCTATTGTGAATATGTCGTCGGTTGCGAGTTCCATTAAAGGTGTGCCCAATCGTTTTGCTTACGGAGCCACCAAGGCGGCTGTGATAGGCTTGACCAAGGCGGTGGCGGCGGATTTTGTGGCACAGGGCATTAGATGCAACGCAATTTGCCCCGGCACAGTACAAACTCCGTCACTCGAAGCGCGATTGCGCGCAACGGGTGATTACGATACTGCCTACAACAACTTTGTTGCACGCCAACCCATGGGGCGCATGGGCTCTGCCGAAGAAATTGCACAGCTAGCGCTTTATTTGGCAAGCGATGATTCTGCGTTTACCACGGGCACCATTAATGTTATCGATGGTGGTTGGACAAACTAACTTTAGGATTACGGGGGAATTCGGGCTGGGGTAGTAGAGGGTGTTGGACCATCGACAACATGGATGTTGGCGATGAGCCCCCAGGGAGGGGTTCACGGCGAGTCCAACACCCTCTACTACCCCAGCTCGAATTCCTGTCTCTACGAAGCGAGAACTAGCCTATGAAACTTTTACGATTTGGAATTGCAGGTGAAGAGCGTCCTGGCATTTTGGATGTGGACGGCAAAATTCGTGATTTGTCGGGTGTTGTTAGTGACTTGAATGGCGAGGCACTTTCGGCCGAGAGTTTGGCAAAAATTGCGTCGCTTGATCTCAGTAGTCTGCCTTTGGTTAACGAGCCAGTGCGCATCGGCCCCTGTGTGGCCAAGGTGGGCAAGTTTATTTGTATCGGTCTTAACTATGCCGATCACGCGGCAGAATCCGGGCTGGACGTGCCCAAGGAACCGGTGGTGTTTATGAAAGCCACCAGTGCCATCAGCGGCCCGGATGATCCGATTATTCGTCCGCGCAATTCCACCAAGCTGGATTGGGAAGTGGAGTTGGGTTTGGTGATTGGCAAAGAAGCGCGTTATGTCAGCGAAGCCGAGGCCATGGATTATATAGCGGGCTATTGCGTTATTAACGATGTGTCCGAGCGCGAGTTTCAGTTGGAGCGCGGCGGTCAGTGGGACAAGGGCAAGGGTTGCGATACCTTTGGTCCGATTGGCCCCTATCTGGTGACCAAAGATGAAGTGCCTGATCCGCTGAATATCAACTTATGGTTAAAGGTCAACGGCAAACAATTTCAAAACGGCTCTACCAAACACATGGTGTTTGGCCCGGCGTTTTTAATTCACTACCTGAGTCAATTTATGAGCCTGCAACCGGGGGACGTGATTTCTACTGGCACACCACCCGGTGTTGGGCTTGGGCAAAAGCCGCCGATTTACTTGGAGCCAGGTGATCTTGTGGAGCTAGGTATCGAGGGGCTGGGCAGTCAACGCCAGGAAGTCATTGCGTGTCCTTATTAATTGTTAGAGCGAGAAAAAGCCGATGAAATCAATTTATATAAAAACACTCGCGCTGGGCTTTGCGGGAATTCTGCTGCAAGCCTGTGCGACCACGCCTGTCAATCAAATCCATCACACCACTTTTTTTCAGTGGAATAACGCAGGTCATGTTGCCCTGGCGGTAGAACAACCGAGTACCCGCTCGCTCGACTGGGACAAGGGTATTTGGCAAATCGAATTAAACATCACCACCTTTGATCGCACCTCATTGGAATTTGTGGTGTTTTGTGGCGAAGGCTGTGAGCGTCGTTTACCGGTGAATGTTCAAGCGGCGGCGATGCTGGGGCAGGGCTGGCAAACACTGAATTTGCCGCTCAGCTGCTTTGAGCGCGATGGCGACGACTTTAGTCAGCAGGAAGTCAGGTTCGGGATTTTCGGCAGTGGTACAGGAAAACTGGAGATGCGCCAAAAGGGCTTTGCGCCTGGGCCAGTACCCAGCCTGCCTTGCCCGGACTATGCCAATCAATCGGTCACGCCAGGAATGCTCAACACCTGGTGGGCGCGTGACTGGTGGTTGCCGCGCCATGAAGCCAAAAAGCAGGAAGCCCGCGAGCGAGATATTAAACTGGTGATGCTCGGTGATTCCATCACCCAGGGTTGGGAAAACGAAGGCAAGGCGGCTTGGGATAAATACTTTGCTGCGCGTGGTGCCATCAATTTGGGCTTTGGTGGCGATCGTACCGAGAATGTGCTTTGGCGTTTGCAGCACGGTGCTTTGGATAATATTAGTCCTCGCCTGGTGGTGCTTAAGATAGGCACCAACAACACCGGCCATCGCATGGATAAAGCCGAGTACACAGCGCGCGGCATTCGTAAAGTGCTGGATGAAATTCGTCAGCGGGCACCGGAAGCAAAAATTTTGCTACTTGGCATTTTCCCGCGCGATGCTCAGCCTGATACACCCATGCGACGTTTGAACAACGAAATTAACGCGTTGATCTCCGGCTACGCCGATAACCAGTGGATTTTTTATCACGACCTGGGCGGCATCTTCCTGGATGAACAGGGTGTGCTTTCCAAAGAGGTGATGCCCGATTTGTTGCATCTGAATGAAGCCAGCTACAACACCTGGGCTGAGGCATTGGAGCCATTGATTCAACAGTTGTACTGATAGTTTTGCGGCTTAGCCGCTGCACAGGGTTTTGCATCCCAAAATAATAAAATGAGGTCAACAATGCGAAATACTAAACTTGCCAGCTTGCTGGCATTGTTCCTGTTGGCTGTGCAAGTGTTTGCACAAAACAGTGAAGACTACCGCTGGAAAAGTATGGCGATAGGTGGTGGCGGATTTGTTTCCGCCATTATTCCCAGTACATCAGAACCGGGACTGATGTATGCGCGCACGGACGTCGGTGGTGCCTATCGCTGGAGCAAGGATACAGAAACCTGGATTCCGCTCAACGATTGGGTGTCAGATGATCAAACCGGCTACTTGGGTGTTGAGTCACTGGCGCTGGACCCTAACGCGCCCAACAAAGTTTACATGCTTGTGGGTATTAGCTATTTCAACAATGGTCGCACCGCCATACTGCGCTCCAATGACTATGGTGAAAGTTTTGACATCATCGAAACAACAAACCAGTTCAGGGCACATGGCAATGGCATGGGGCGGCAGTCAGGCGAAAAGTTAAAAGTGGATCCCCATAGCGGCGAGATTCTTTACCTGGGTACTCGCGCGAATGGTTTGTTTAAAAGTACAGATTCGGGTTCCACCTGGGCGCGGCTCACATCACTACCCATCACCACAACACCCAACGAAAACGGCATCAGTTTTGTGTTGCTGGATCCGTCTTCTTCGGCGGGTGGTGTAACCCAACGCTTGATTGTGGGTGTGTCGCGTTTTCAGAGTGATGGCGACAATCTCTATATCAGCCAAGACGCTGGCCAAACTTTTACCGCCATCTCCGGGGCGCCCACCGCCAATATGCCGCATCGCGCTGTGTTGGCCAATGACGGGCATGTGTATATCACCTACGCCAACGGCGCTGGGCCTCATGGACATTGGCAGGAGTCATTGAATCAACCCATGGAGCAGGGTGCACTTTGGAAGTACAACCTAGGTACCGGGGTTTGGACCAATGTCACACCCAGCGGGTTTACGCGCGCCTTTGGGGGTATCAGTGTCGATCCAAATAATCCGCAACGCTTGGTTGCATCCAGTATTAATACCTATATGCAGCAATACGGGAACGCTTGGGGTGATCGCATTTTTTTATCAACCGACGCGGGTGCCAATTGGACAGACGTTGTTGCACGCGGATTTTCGCTGGATAACAAGGGTATTTCCTGGATAAACGGCCATGCGATTCATTGGGCTGGATCTATCGAATTTAATCCATTCAATACCCAGGAAGTCTGGGTGACCTCCGGCAACGGTATTTTTCGCAACAGTGCAATAGATACCAGCAACACCTGGTCATTTGCCGTTGCTGGTTTGGAAGAGACTGTACCTCTGGGTATTGTCAGTATTCCAAACGGACCTGTGGTGTCGGTGATTGGCGACTACGATGGTTTTATGCATAACACCCCGGATAATTATGGCCCCATACACACACCACGTATGGGAACAACAACCGGCCTCGACATGGCGGCGCAAAATAACAATATGCTGGTGCGTGTGGGTAACGAGATGTACTACTCCCTGAATCAGGGGAGCAGTTGGACGCGCACCACGGCAATGAATGGAAGCAAGGGCCAGGTGGCGATTCTTGCTGACGGCAGCGCAATACTCCACAGCCCGGAAAATGCCAACACCAGTTACCGCTCAAACAATTTAGGCAACAGCTGGACGCCGGTTTCCGGTTTGTCGATTAACAACGCGCGTATTGTTGCGGATCCGGTAAATGCCAATAAAGCCTATGCCTACAATCCTAACGGTAGCTTTTGGGTGAGTACTGATGGTGGTGCCTCTTTTAGCGTTGCGGCATCCTTGGCGGCTAACGGTTCCAAGGTCATTCGTGTAGCACCCGAGCGCGAAGGTGATATTTGGGTAGCTTTGCACGGCGGTGGCTTGGTGCGCTCAACGAATTCGGGTGCCAGCTTTAGTGCTATTGCAGGAGTGAGTCATGTTGCTGCTGTGGGGTTCGGTAAGGCTGCACCTGGTGGCAATTATCCGGCGGTCTATATCTGGGGTACAGTGGGTGGCGTGCGCGGTGTATATCGCTCAATCGACACCGGAGCCAGTTGGGTGCGTGTTAACGATGCGGATCATCAATTTGGCGGCCCAGGAAATGGCCAATTTGTTGTGGGTGATATGAATACTTTTGGTGTGGTTTACATGAGCACCGCAGGTCGCGGCATTGTCCATGGTGCGCCCACCGGCGGTAGCGTTTCGAGCAGCTCTAGCAGTTCGAGCAGCTCGAGTAGTTCAAGCAGTTTGAGTAGTTCCAGCAGTAGTTCATCAGTTGAAAGTTCATCAAGTGTCAGCTCTGCTGTGTCCAGTGTCAGCTCAGCAACCAGCTCTATAGCCAATTCCGGATCTGGCGGTGGCGGTCACGGCGGCGTCTGGGTTTTGTTGCTGTTAATCACAGCAAGTCTGTTCACACCCAGACGGGCTTGATTATTCAGTGATGCGATAAAAATCAAAATCCACACTGCCTCCGGCGTGCTGTGTTGCGAAATTAAACAGCGCAAAGCGGTAACCCATAAAGTGGGGCAGTGTGTATTTCATCGCCAGAGATTCGCCAATGGGCAGCCAATCGTTACCGTTTAGGCTGTACCAAAAACTGGCGATGTCGGCGCGTTCGCGAAAATCCATATCAATACGCAAATGCACCTGGGGCTGCGCGAGGGGAATGCGCTCAATCACCTGCCAGGACTCAGGTGTTCCCTTAGCCATCACCAACGCACTGGCTTCTCCGCTGCGTTCCACGCCCACAAACCCATAGTTCGCTTGCAATGCGCCTAATCCGGCATAGTCACCGGGTTTCATGCGGCTGGTGTCAATCAGCGTGCGCGCGCTGGAGGTGGGGCCAAAGGTGCGTTGGGTGAGTGTGTTTTGCGTATCGACAAAACGGGTGTCAATCCGCTGGTTGGTCAAGCGCAAATGCCCCGGCCGCTCCACCAACGACCAGCCCGCGTTAACCGGGTTGTGATTCCATTGCCAGGCGAGTTTGAGTGGTTCATTCACCGCGTAGTTAAACTCATCTGTTGCGACAAGATTGTTCAGGCCTTGGTGCGTCACAGAGATCGGCAATTCATGAGGCGCCTGCCTCTTACCCTCTTCATTCAGGTCACCGTAAATCGGCCAGCTATCTTGCCAGTACACGGGCACCAAATAAGGAATGCGCCCCACAGCGCCGTGATCCTGAAACAAAAATGCGTACCAATCGCCAGCGGGTGTATCAATCAAACCGCCCTGGGCAATGCCCCGGTCGGCAAACGCAATGCGCCCTTCATAAGGCCCGAAAAAATTGTCGGCGCGATAGATTAATTGCGTGCGCATACCGCCAGCGGGCCAGGAGATTAAATTTAAATAATAGTGATTGCCAACCTTGAGCATTTGGGCGCCTTCGGCGGGCACCCAAAATTCGGTGCCAGCAATGGCGGAGGCTTTTTTGATTAAGGTGCTTCTTACGCCGTCCGCTTTGATTGCACTGGCATCAGCGGTGAGTTCGACCAGATGGATGTCGTCGTTGCCGTAAAGCAAAAAAACCCGGTTGTTATCAAAAACCAACGAGGCATCGTGAAAAAGCTCGTCGAGTTCGGCGCGCTGCCATTGGCCTTTTTCGATATCGTCGGTTGAAAAAATATAGGTCTTGCGGGTGGTGTTGGCGAAGGTGGTGACGTAGTAGCGCCCCTCGTGGTAACGCAGGCTGCTGGCCCAGGAGCCTCGGCCATAGACTTGCTTGCCGTTGTCGAGGCGTGAGGCCTCGTCATCCGATAGGGTGTCGTAGACATAGCCCACCAATTCCCAGTTCACCAGATCCTGCGACTTCATGATGGGTAAGCCGGGGTTCATGTGCATGGTGGTGCTGCTCATGTAGTAGGTATCGCCAACGCGAATTACCGCTGGGTCGGGCACATCGGCCCAGATCAGTGGATTGCGGGCTGCGACCTTTACCGGCGTTTCCACGCTTTGGCAGGCGCCCACTAACAGGGCGCAAATCAGGCAGGCAAGTGGCCCGAGTATTCGGATATAGAGGCTTTCGGTAATGGCTGCGCAAAAGGGAAATTGAATGTTCATTTGGGTAACCGGTTTCTTAGGGATAGTAAATTGTCAGACATTTTGGCTGATGTTGAGAATCACGTCAAAAAACCTTGATAGCGCAATCTTTTGAGATTGACCCAGTACACAAAAAGTGATTCCATAGTAGCCGTCCATCGCGGAGGCCAAGCTGCAAAGGTAAGGAGAGGCCCACAAATAACAAGATCCGCAGGAACATTTTTTTTGGACAGGCAATGGTAGCGCTAACACTTAGTAAATCAATAAGCTAGGTGTGAAAGAGGATAGAGCTAGATAAAGCTAGATAGAGCTAACAGGACAGAAGGTTTCAAGGAATGATGCGTCAGGGAGAGATGGGGGGCAGGGAAGCTCCCCGGAAAGACCACAACAAAAACAAGACAAACAGCAGGTGCTTTAACCTTCACGAATTTTTCTGAGCGAATTTCACCGAAAGGGCCTTTGGCCCGTCTCCATGGAATGGAGGCATCGGTAAGGCTTGGGGTGCACGGGCTAAGGCGTAGACAGTCGCCCGACTGTCAACCGCGCCGATTCCCGCCCTTGGCGGATCTTTTAGATCCGCCTTTTTTATGTCCGCTATTTGGGTTTTGCTGTAAAAGCCTTTGCATGGCCCAGAGGCTCAAGCCCCAAAAAATCACCACCACCATCAACAGCCAGACACTGATAACCCCGAACAGATCTGGTGCTTTCATTAGCGTGGTCATTAACGAATCCTGGTAATAGAAAAACCACTCGTGCTCGTCGGGAAAGATCAGCTCGTGCAGCCAGTAAAACACCTTGACCGGGCTAATCACCAGTATCACGAGTGCTGCCAGTGCAAGCGCCGACAAAAAACCCAGCGCAATTTTTTTGATGGGGGGCAGGGCGCGTTTTTGCCAGCGAGCGTAGGCCAGGAGCGGTAACCAGAGCGCCAGCCCCACTAGCCCCGCCAGATAAAAGGCATCAATCAGATTGGCTACATCCTGCAAATGAATCACTTCGGGTTCGCGCATCAGGCGTTCGTGGCTGCCGTCGGGCAGTTGATAGCTGATGTCCGCCAGGCCCTGGCCGGAGCTTTGTACCGCCCGGCTAATCTCCGCAAAAAGGGCCTTGTGTTCGGCGGGTGTGGTTTGTTCAAACTGGGGTTTGTAGCGGTTAAGCGGCCCGTACTCCTGAATATGAGCCTCAATATCCATCAGCGAGTAGGCGGTGGGGTAACCAAAATGCACCTGGGCCAGCAGATGCCAGGCCAGCAGACTCACCGCTAACACATGTCCGATTAACAGCAGGGGCCAGAGCAAAAAGCGATTAAACCAGGGCATGAGCAGAGAAGTTCCTCAGGAAGTTGGTCGGTTTGAGCGAATAAACAGCATAAATATCACTAGCGCGCTGATAAAACCCACTACCAGATACACCATGCTAAAGCCCCGCTCGGGAATGCCCAGGGGTTTGAACCAGGCGTCGGGATTGAAGTTTGCTGACACCAAGCCTGCGAGAAGCAGATTACTGGCTGTGGTAATGGCGGTTGCTGCCCAGAGGGGAAGACGCAACTCCAGCTGAGCCATGTCTTCAGAGGGTGGCTTCTCAAAAAACGGCGTGAGGGTATGAAAGATGAGTCCGGTCATCACACCGCCTATCCCGGCGGCGATAACCAAAAAAGGCACCTGCATTTTAAGCGCTATGATGGGCGGGCATACCAACAACCAAAACAAAAGCACATGGCGTTTGAAAACCAAGCCAGTGATCAGTATCAGGCTGGCGAGCCAGATCCAGGCGAAGGGAGTTGAAAAATCTAACACGCGGACTCTCCTTAAGCGGGTGTGGTCTGCTTGGGCTCCCTAGGATGGTGGAGCGCGATAGGCGCGATAGGAAAGCCCAGCCGAAATACCCGCCAGCGCCAGAGCAACCAGGCAGGTGCCGTAAACTTGCACCAAGCTGGCTCCCATATCAACCACCAAACCAAAAGCGACCGGCGATAGGGCCGAGGACAGGATCACCAGGGAGGTCATCAGCGAGCGAATTGAACCGAGTTTGCCCGTGCCGTAAACCTCGGCCCAAAGCGCGCCAAAAATCGGCCCACCCAAACCTATGGCAAAACCCATCAAGGTCATAAACACCAGCGCAACCCAGTTGCCTTCAAAAAATACCAGGCAGGAGAGCGACGCTAGCATGGGCAGGGTGACGATGGGCAACAGGCGACGGGCGCTGAACAGATCCACCAGCACGCCGGAGATGAGTGAGCCCAGCCAATGGGCAATGCCGAGTGCGATAAAACATTTCGCCAACCAGGCGGCAGCCCAGCCTTTGTGATCCAGGATAAAGCTTTGATGGATAAACACGCCCGTGACCAAAAAAGGCGTGGACAAGACCGCAGGCAATAGCATCCAAAAGCGCAGATCCCCCAGCATCTGCCGCCGCCCCATGCTGGTGTGACTGGCGGATTGTGTCGCCAGAGGCGCGGTCATGCTCCCGGCGCGACGCAGCAGCCAGAGGATCAGCGGCAAGTAGATCACCGGGATGGTGAATGCCAACACAAACCAGGTGTTGCGCCAGCCCAGCCAGCCAATCAGCGCTACCGCCAGCAGCGGCAAGCAGATTTCGCCGGCGGGAAAGCCGCTGGCAGAAATGCTCAGCGCCTTGCCCCGGTCGGCGTCAAAATAGCGCGCCATGGTAGTTTGTGCTGTGTGGGGCATCAGCGCCTGGCCAAACAGGCGCACCAGAAAAAAGCCCAACAGCAGCAACCCTGCGTTGACCGCAAAGCCCATCACCACACAGGCCGCCATCAACCCCAGTGCAACCAGTACAACAAAGCGCTGCAAGGGCCAGCGATCAATCACACCGCCGAATGCCATCAACAGCAAACTGGCGACAAGGGTTGCAGCGGAGTAAAGGCTGCCGTAGACGGCGGCGGACAAATTCAGCGACGCCTGGATGGGCGCGCCAAACCAGCTGATAAAAAACGATTGGCCGAGATTGCCCCAAAAAATACTAAAAAAGCCGAAGCCAAGCAGGGGCCAAGCGCGTGAAAGAAATTGCCAGTAGTTGTGCAAAGGGAAACCTGACAGGAAGAAGGGCGACCCCACCTTAGCGCCGGGCGTGGGTAGGCGTCAATTTGATCGCTATCAGGAAATGTAAGCCCGCCGTTTGCGTTGCTTAGCCTTTTGCATTTTTTGATCTTGGCCTATATTCCTTGCCCAACTGCCGAGATGTCTAAATTGGGCATTGCCGTTCGACCAGTTAACAGGATTTTCACCGGCGCACACGAGGACAACACCATGTCTGACACACTTCTTCTGGGCACCCGTAAGGGCACAGTCATCATCGAACGGCAAGCAACGGGCTGGCGTGCACGGCCTATTTTGCACGCGGGCGTGCCCGTCTGCTATGCCACTCGCGATCCCCGCGACGGCACACTCTGGGCCTCGTTGGATCACGGCCACTGGGGCCCCAAACTCTCCCGCTCCCGCGATGGCGGCGCAACCTGGCAAGACATCTCCTCGCTCAAATACCCCAAGGGCGCACGCCATATCGCCCAAACCCTGCCAACGCCGGACTTTGACCC
>CBFGWO010000092.1:0-13701 GCA_965652595.1 uncultured Cellvibrio sp.
CGCTACCGGCCCATGTCGGTACACCGGATTAACGGCGCTGTTTCCGAGGATGGCAAGCTGCTGGCCTGGGACCACCACGCGGTGGCGGTACCCATTTTCCGCAACTCGCCCTTTATCCCTTTGGCCGCCGATCAGGTGGACTGGACATTGTTTGAGGGCATAGCCGATATGCCCTACACCATCCCCAACCTGCAAATCCAGGCCACCGAAATGACGGTGGCTGTGCCTACCCTCTGGTGGCGCGCCGTGGGCCATTCCGGCCACGGCTATGTGGTGGAGGCCTTTGTCGATCTGCTGGCCAAGGCCGCTGGCAAAGACCCACTGGTATTTCGCCAGCAGATGCTGGGCGAAGAGCACCCGCGCTTTCTCGGCGCCCTCAATCTGGCCGCCGAAAAAGCCGGCTGGGGCACACCATTGCCCAAAGGGCGCGGGCGCGGTATCGCCGTGCACAAGGCCATGGGCTCCTGGTGCGCTCAGGTGGCTGAGGTCACTGTGGCGGAAGATGGCAACTTTAAGGTGGATCGGGTGGTCTGCGCCATCGACTGTGGCCTGGCGGTCAACCCGGATGTGATAGCCGCGCAAATGGAGGGCAGTATCGGCTTTGGTTTAAGCGCCGCTTTGGGCGAGGCCGTTACCTTGAAAGATGGCCAGGTGGAGCAGAGCAATTTCCACAATTACCAGTTGCTGCGCATTGGCGAGATGCCCAAGGTGGAAGTGCATATAGTGCCCTCCGCCGAAGCGCCCTCGGGCGTGGGCGAACCTGGGGTGCCGCCGGTGGCGGGTGCAGTGGCCAACGCGCTTTTTGCGGCAACCGGGAAGATGCCTATGCGCATGCCGTTTGGGCGTAAGGTGTAAGCGTTGGAATAGATTGAGCCCCGATACTCAGATAGGGGCTCAATCTTGCAAAGCACGCTCAATCGATAATGGCGTGCGGTAAAAACCGCGAGCTGTCCTTGGTAATTAAGGTCGCGTCCTCACGAATACAAATCCCCGCCGCACTATCGCCCACTACCCAGCTGCCAATCATGGTGTAAGTGTCTTGCCCGCGCACTTGATCGCGAAACCTGGGGAGGGGTTGCAGCGCCTGGCGGATATAGCGCCCATCGGTGTATGGCCCAGTGGCAGAAACCTTTTCACCCGTCGAGGTGATTAAATCAATGTTGGCACCTTCGCGGGAAAACAGCGGTTTGCGCACCCAACCCGCGCTCAAAGCTTCGCTGGTGGGCGTTTCAAAAAACGCGGGCAGTAAGTTGGGGTGGTTGGGATAACGCTTCCATAACAACGGCAGAATACCCTTGTTGGAAAGCAGCATTTTCCATGCGGGCTCGATCATCTGCGTGTTGGCGGCGGTGATCGCTTTCGCGAAATCTTCGCGCACCATATGTTCCCAAGGGTAGAGTTTGAACAGGCCGGTAATAGGCTCATCACTTTCATCAACGAATTGGCCGTTCTCACCATTGTCGTCACTGAAAACGCCGATATTTTCCAGCGCGATATAGCGCACATCCACGCCTGCTTGTGCGGCTATATCCATCAGGTAATCGACGGTGCCCTTGTCCTCCACACTCTCGCGCACACTGGAAAAATAAAAAGGCTGCGGCAAATTTAATTGCGTAAACGCCTGTTCGAGTTTGTCGTGCAGGGAATTAAATTGATCGGCATGGGCCGGTAGCGCGCCATGTTTGATTTGATCCTCCAGCCATACCCACTGAAAAAACCCGGTTTCAAACAGGGAGGTGGGTGTGTCGTAATTGAGCTCCAACAATTTGGCGTTGCCAATACCCTGATAGACCAGGTCCATTCTGCCGTACAAATGTGGCTCGCCCTGCTTCCAGGAATTCCAGATATAACTCCAGAAGTCGCGTGGAATATCCAACTGGGTGAGCATCTCTTCGCTGCGTGTGATGTCCCCCACCATATCCATCACCATCTGGTGCAACTCTTCGGTGGGTGCTTCTAAATCTTCTTCAATTTGTTGCAGCGTAAATTCGTAGTAGGCGCTTTCATCCCAGTAGGCTTCGCCATCAAAAGTGTGAAAATGAAAACCCACTTCCTCGGCATAGGCGCGCCAGTTGGCGCGCTCGGGAATACTGACTCGCTTCATGGCTAACCGCCGAAACTGTTACTGGGATTGCGCGCAGCGGCCTGTTGGCCAAAGCCACCACGGCGTACCAGTTGCCCGGCCTGGGGCCGCACCTGGGAAGGTTTTACACGGGTGGCACCCGGCGCACTGGCAACGGGCGTATTGCTTGCGGTGCGAAAGTTGGTGCGATCGTCGCGGGATTTATACAGCGGCTGAGTCGCCAGATTGGAGCGCGCTTGAGCCGCGTCAGTGCCGGGTGCCGACTGACCGCCCGTAGCCGCTGTTCCGCTACCCGGCCCACCGCTCATTGCACCACCCGGGCTGAGCATCCGTCCCATCATGTAGCCCATCATCATGGGCATAAATACACTGCCGCCGGAACTGGTGCGGTAGGGCGCCTGCTCGCACTGCTCAGCGCCAAAATCCGCCTCACATTCGGCAGCGCTCGCGTACTTGGGGGCAACCTGGGGATGCAGGGCCTTGGCGGATTCATATTCGCTCGCACAGGCGTCAGCGTTGACCAGCAACGACTGGCTACATTCCGTTGGATTGGTAAACACCAGAGCCTCTTGCGGCTCCTCGCCACAACTGGCGAGCAGCAGGCTGGTGGCGGGCACCATCAGTATCAGGGCGGCTTTTCGGCTGCGTTTCATAGGAACTCCCGAATCAGTAAGTCATGCAGGCTGAGTTGATGATACCCACGGAAATGGCGGCGGTCGCCGACAGAATACCGGTGGCGATTTCGCCCTGGGTAATACGCTCGGGCAGTTGTTTGACGATGAGTCGCAACACCGAAAAGGTCAGCACCTGCACCACCAGGGCGATAGCGCCCCAGAGCACGCAATCCAGCAGCGACAAGGAATGGGTAATGGCGCTGGATAGAGGCAGCGCAAAGCCTATGAGGGCGCCACCAAACGCCGTGGCTGCCGCCGCGTTATTCGCGCGGATCAAGGCCAGTTCGTCCTGGGGCGTTATCCAGGTGTAGATGCGCACAAAAAGCCCGACCAACACCAGAGCGGTGACAAAGTAGGCAAGGAACGGCGGTACGCCGGCAAGGGAGGACAGGGTTGTTTCTAGCATGGAAGTATCCTGAGGTTAATGTTCCTGCGATGGCAAAGACCAACGAGAGGCGTGGATTCTTGCACAAAAGCGCGGCCTTCGCTTTATTGGGCGCCTGCCCCTATAATTGCCGCCTTTCCCTTTTTCTACCCTTGTCACCCACAGCACAGGCCCCCAATGCACGAGCAATACAGTCCCGCCGCGATAGAAGCAGAAGCCCAGCAATACTGGGAGGAGCACCAGAGTTTCAAGGTCACCGAAGACCCGAGCAAAGAAAAATTCTACTGCCTGGCGATGTTCCCCTACCCCAGCGGCAAGCTGCACATGGGCCATGTGCGCAACTACACCATCACCGACGTGATCGCCCGCTACCAGCGGATGCAGGGCAAGAACGTTCTCCATCCCATGGGTTGGGATGCCTTTGGCCTGCCCGCCGAGAACGCGGCCATCAAGCACAACACCGCCCCCGCAAAATGGACCTACGCCAACACCGACCATATGCGCAACCAGCTTAAGCAGTTGGGTTTTGGCTTTGACTGGTCGCGGGAAATTGCCACCTGCAAACCCGACTACTACAAGTGGGAGCAGTGGTTTTTTACCCGCCTCTACGAAAAGGGCCTGGTGTACAAAAAAATGGCCACGGTCAACTGGGACCCTATCGACCAAACCGTGCTCGCCAACGAGCAGGTGATCGACGGTCGCGGCTGGCGCTCGGGTGCCCCGGTAGAGCGCAAGGAAATTCCCCAGTGGTTTATCAAGATCACTGACTATGCCGAGCAATTGCTCAACGACCTGGACAAGCTGCCCAACTGGCCAGAGCAGGTTAAAACCATGCAGCGCAACTGGATCGGCAAAAGTCGCGGCCTGGAGATGCGTTTTGATCTGCAATCACCGGTAGGCGACTTTAGCGGTTTTGAGGTCTACACCACCCGCCCGGATACGCTGATGGGCGTGACCTATGTCAGCCTCGCCGCCGAGCATCCCATTGCAAAAATCCTCGCTGAAACCAACCCGTCACTCGCGCAATTTATTGCCGAGTGCAAAGTGCAATCCGTGGCCGAAGCCGATATCGCCACCATGGAAAAACGCGGCATGGATACCGGCATAAAAGCCCTGCACCCGATTACCGGCGAGCCGGTTTCCGTGTGGGTAGCCAACTATGTGCTGATGGATTACGGCTCGGGCGCGGTCATGGCGGTGCCCGCCCACGACCAGCGCGATTTTGAATTTGCGCAGAAATATAACCTGAGCATTACGCAAGTGATTGCACCCGCTAACGGCGAAGACATCGATTTAACCAAAGCCGCCTTTACCGAAAAAGGCGTGCTGGTGAACTCCGGTGAATTCGACGGCCTGGATTTTAACGCCGCCTTCGATGCGATTTCCGAAACCCTGCAAGCCGCGAAAAAAGGCCAGGTAAAAACCAATTACCGCTTGCGCGATTGGGGTGTTTCCCGTCAGCGCTACTGGGGCGCACCTATCCCCATGTTTAATTTGCCCGAAGGCGGTGAAATTCCCGTACCTGCCCACAAGTTGCCGGTATTGCTGCCCGAAGATGTAGTGATGAACGGCGTGCAATCCCCCATCAAAGCCGACCCCGAATGGCGCAAGGCCGAATTGGATGGAAAAGCGGTAGAGCGCGAAACCGACACCTTCGATACCTTTATGGAATCCAGCTGGTACTACGCGCGCTACACCTGCCCGAATTTTGAAGGCGGCATGCTCGATAAAGCGGCGGCTGATTACTGGTTGCCCGTGGACCAATACGTAGGCGGAATCGAACACGCGATTTTGCATTTGCTCTACGCGCGCTTTTTTCACAAATTAATGCGCGACGAAGGTCTGGTGACTTGCGACGAACCCTTCGAGCGTTTGTTGTGTCAGGGCATGGTGAATTCAGAATCTTTTTTCATCAAACAAGACGGCAAGGAAAACTGGATTGAGCCGGAAAATGTCGTTATCGAACGAGATGAAAAAGGCCGCTTGATCAAAGCCAGTCATAAACAAACCGGCGAGCCGGTCGAGTTTGGTGGCGTGATCAAAATGTCCAAGTCCAAGGCCAACGGTGTTGACCCGGAAGCAGTGATCAACCAATACGGCGCCGATACAGTACGCCTGTTTACCATGTTCGCCGCGCCACCCGATCAAAGCCTGGAGTGGAACGACTCAGGCGTGGAAGGCGCCAGCCGCTTTTTGCGCCGCCTGTGGAAAGCCGTAGAAGGCCATGTGGCCGCAGGCAAACCCGGCCTGCTCGACGCCGCCAACCTGCCCCAAACCCAACAGGATCTGCGCCGCAAAACCCACGAAACTATCGCCAAGGTGAGCGACGACTATGGCCGCCGCCAAACCTTCAACACCGCCATTGCGGCGGTGATGGAACTGCTCAACGAAGTGAGCAAGCTCGCCGACCGCGCCACACCCCAAGGCTTGGCGGTGGAGCGCGAAGCCTTGGAAGCGGCCATCCTCCTGCTCGCCCCCATAGTGCCCCACATCACCCAGGTGCTCTGGCAGGCATTGGGTAACCCAGGCATCCCCCTGAATACGCCCTGGCCCCAGGTGGATGAGGCTGCACTGGTGCGCTCCACCATCGAAGTGGTAGTGCAGGTCAACGGCAAGGTGCGCAGCAAACTGGATGCCCCGGTGGATGCCCCCAAAGAAGCTCTCGAAGCCATGGCACTGGAACTGGAAAACGTGCAGAAGTTTCTCGAGGGGCTGACGGTGCGCAAGGTGATAGTCGTGCCCAATAAACTGGTTAGTATTGTGGCCAACTAGCCAGCCCTGAGGAGGCCCTATGTACAAACTGATTGCCAGCCTGTTGATTGCCAGCCTGCTCAGCGCCTGCGGCTGGCAGCTGCGCGGCAGTTCGCCCGTGGGCCACAACCTGAACAGCATCTACCTGACGTCTGAGGACAACTACAGCCCCGTGCGCCTGGAGCTGGAACAGCTGCTGGCGATTCACGATATCGCCCTGGCCAAGACCGCCAGCGAATCCGATATGCAGCTTCATATCCTGGAGGAAATCGCCGACCGGCGCACCGCCGCCGTGGGTGTGGATGCGCTGACCAGCGCCTATGAACTCTTCCTTAGCGTTCACTATGAGATGCGTTCGCCCGAGGGTGCTCCAGTGAGTAATCTGGGCAGCGCCCTGGCGACCCGTATTTTCAACTACACCGCCGAAGGCGCCAGCAGCGGCGCCCAGGAAGAAGCCTTGCTACAGGAAGAAATGCGGCGCGAACTGGCGCAAACACTCTTGCGACGCCTGGCGGCCATCAGCCAGCACCTTAATGACGCCAAGGGACAGGCGCGCTGAACCATGGCCAAGCTGCGCCCGGAACAGCTGGAGGCCAGCCTCCACAAAGGCCTGGCGCCCGTGTACCTGGTATCGGGCGAAGAGCCGCTACTGATTCAGGAGGCCTGTGACAGCATCCGCCGCGCCGCACGCCAGGCGGGCTTTAGCGAGCGGGAGCTCTACCACGCCGATGCCAGTTTCGACTGGAGCCAGCTGCTCGCCGCCGCCAACAGCCTCTCCCTGTTTGCCGACCGAAAAATCCTCGAAGTGCGCCTGCCCAGCGGCAAACCCGGTGACAAAGGCGCCAAGGCGCTGCTGGAGTACCTGGCCCAGCCCTCCACCGATAACCTCTTGTTACTCATCACCGACAAGCTCGATAAATCCGCCCAGTCCAGCAAGTGGTGCAAAGCCATTGAGGACACAGGCAGCCATGTCCAAATTTGGCCCGTAACGCCAGCGCAGCTGCCGCGCTGGATCGGTCAACGGTTACAACAGGCCGGACTGAGGGCCGACAGCAACGCCATAGAGCTGCTGACCGCACGGGTAGAAGGCAACCTGCTGGCCGCCGTGCAAGAGGTGGAAAAACTCAAACTGGTGGCAGAGGATGGACTGGTGAGTTACGAACTCATGGCCGCCGCCGTGGCCGACAGCGCCCGTTACGATGTATTCGGTTTGGTGGACAAAGCCCTGCACGGCGATGCCCGCGCCGCCGCCCGCAGCCTCCAGGGTTTGCGCGGCGAAGGCACAGATGCCATCAGCCTGCTCTGGGCGCTTACCAAAGACATACGCTCTCTCAACCAGATAGCCCTGGCTCAAAGCCAGGGCAAATCCTTCGAGCAGGCCGCCCAAAGCGCTGGCGTCTGGCAAAAACGCCAGCCACTGATGCAAGCCGCCCTGCGCCGCCTTAAACCTGCCCAGTTGCAACAACTGCTGCGCAAAGCCAACGGCATAGATCGAGCCATCAAGGGCATGCGCGCCGCCGAACCCTGGGACGAACTGCTGGAACTCACCCTCAACCTGGCCGGCGTGCAAAGCCTGAGCCCGGCCAACGAGCGCCTAAACCTCAAGCTCTAACATCAGTAGCCATTTTGCGCGCCTTTCCTCCTGCATCTGCTAAAGTTGTAACCGTTTACAACCTGCCAATCCCATTGACGGAGCTCCCATGGATGCCCTCTTAACCCTCAGACGACTCAGCCTCCTGTTGGCCTGCCTGCTGGTTCTCGCCTGCCAATCCACCTCGGAACCGCGCTCGCTGGGCACTCAAGCGGCACCGCGCACCATCGACTACGACTGGATGTCTGTTGCCAGTTGGCAGGAGCAGCACGCGCGCCAGCGAGCCGAGGCAGAAAAAGGGGAGGCTCAATGGGTGTTTATCGGCGATTCGATTACCGCCGGTTGGGACAGGCCTGTGTGGGAAAAAGAGATCGCGCCCTTTAACGCCATCAATCTGGGCATTGGCGGCGACCATACCGGCAACCTGCTTTGGCGCCTGCGCAATGGCGCTGCGGGCCAACTCAATCCCAAGGTCGTAGTGCTGTTGATTGGAGTAAATAATTTTGGGCACCTCAACGAAACCCCGGAGCAGGTATTTGCCGGTGTGAGTGCCCTGGTGGCCGAGCTGCGCCAGCGCTTTCCCGAGGCGCGCATTCTGCTCAACGGCGTCTTCCCCTTTGAGCAGGCCGCCGACAGCCCCAAGCGCGTGCTGGTGAAACAACTCAACCAACAACTGGCGAGCCTGGGGGACGAATCCCGGGTTTTCTTTCGCGATTATGGCGCGCTCTTTGTTGAAGCAGACGGCAGTATTTCAGCGGACATCATGGGTGATTATTTGCACCTGACGCCCAAAGGCTACCAGCGCTGGGCGCTCGCCATGCTGCCCGAACTCCGTCAATGGTCAGCAGAGGAAACGCCCGTGCACATTTACCCGACCAGCCACCCAAAATTGCGCCTAATGGGCCGTCACCTGCGCGAGGCAGATGGCAGCCTCAGCCTCGGTTATCCGGGTGTCAGCCTGAGCTTTAACGCCGACGCCAAGGCCGCCTGGCTCTGGGCCAGTAGCAGTGGTGACCAGAGCCATTTGGAAATTCAGCTGGACGATCAGCCCCCGCGTTTGGTCAGGTTGAGTCGGCAAGTGCAAAAAATCCCGCTGTTTTCCGGCGAGTCGGCCAGTCGACACCGGGTGCGGATTCTCCACAACGGCGAAACCTGGCATGGACAGGTTAACCTCAAGGGAATCAGTCTTGATAAAGGCGAGCTCCTGGCAGCCCCCGAGTTGCCCGCGCGCAAGCTGTTGGTACTGGGCGATTCGGTCACTTGTGGCGAAGCCGTGGTGCGCCAACCCGGCTGCCAAAAAAACACGCTCTGGTGGCGGCCCAGCCACTCCTACGGCATGCAGCTCGCCGAAAAGCTCAACGCCCAGGTGCATCTGGTGTGTTACGGCGGTCGCGGCCTGGTGCGCAGCTGGAACGGCAAAACCGACGATCTGAATTTGCCGGATTTTTTTGAACTGGCCATTGCCGATCCAAACCGCTTGCCCGCCTGGGACCACAGCCAATACCAACCGGATGTGATCCTGAGTGCGATAGGCACCAATGACTTCAGCCAGGGTATTCCCGACCGGGGTAAATACCTGGCCACCTATAAGCAGCTGATCAAACGCCTGCGCCAGCTTCACCCCCAGGCCAGCATACTGCTCACCGAGGGTGCAATTCTGAACGGTGAACACAAGACGGCGCTGCAAACCTATTTAACGGATGTTGTAAGCGGAACGCGGGATACCAAGCTGACCTATGTGCCATCCAATCACTACCCAGGAGACAGCTGCGACGCCCACCCCACGGGTGAACAGCATCAATTGATGGCGGAGGATTTGGCACCGCAACTGGAAGCCCTGTTTAAACAGGCCCCATAAAAACAAACCCCGCCGAAGCGGGGTTTGTTTTTTAATGACTTTTTCGCCAGCCAATCCTTTAGGGTTTTTCAGGCCCCAGAGGCTTGAGAATCAAAATCAGTTTCGGCAACAGTGTCAAGGAGCCGAGAATCGCCGCGAACATCGCAAACGCGGTGAGCAAGCCAAAATAAATTGACGGGATAAACTGCGACATCGCCAGCACCGAAAAACCCACGATAATAATCACTGCCGTGTAATACATCGCACGGCCGATGGACTCATGGGATCTGTGCATGGCCTGTACATAATTACCCGTTTCGGCAAATTCAATGCGAAAGCGATAGAAGTAATGAATGGCGTGGTCTACGCCCACCCCCACCGTAATCGCCGCAATGGTAATGGTCATCATGTCCAGCGGAACACCCGCCAGCCCCATGCCGCCCAACACCACACTCGCCGCGAGCATGTTGGGCAGTATCGAAATGACGGCAATACTGAACGAGCGAAACAACACCACAAACATCAGCATAATGCCGATAAACACCGCACCTATGGTCACAATTTGTGAGTGAAACAGGCTTTGTAACATATTGTTATAGAGCACCAGCATGCCGGTGAACCTCACCTGCTCTTCTGCAAGTCCCATGTCGTCTTGCGTGAACTGGCGAATTTTTTCAACCAGCTCAGCGCGTTTGAGTTCCGGACTTGTCTCTTTAACGCGCAGCGTGATACGCGCCTCCTGTTCCGCATCGGACAAGTAGGGCGCGATTAAAAAATCAGTGATGTCATCGGAGAGCATGCGTCGCAACACCGCCAGCTCAAAGTCGTTGAGTCGACCGCCGTTAATGTCTTGCGCCAATTGATAGACAATAGCCAGTGACTGCACCTTGCCAACCTCGGGCAAGGACTCCAAATAATCGTGCAGCCTACGCACTTCATCCAAGCCTGCCTGAGTAAACCAGTAACTGGGTTTTTGCGATGAAGAACCCTCACCCTCTTCCCAACTCTCGGAAAAGTCTTCAAAGCCGTCATCAGCAAAACTCTCATCCTCGCTGGCCACATCGAAATCCGGCTCGGCAAAAGGATCTTCTTCATCCGTCGATCCCGCCGCTGCTGCAACCTCTGGCGCATTGAAAATAATGTCCAGGGTCACTGTACCGCCCAACTGTTGATCGATGACCGACATGCCTTGGTAAATTTCAGTGTCTTTATGAAAATAATCAATAAAACGGTTTTCAACTTCCAGGCGGGTTATACCGTAGGCACTCACCAGCGCTGCCAGCACCGCGACTATCAACACCTTGCCACCGTGTTTTTCCGCGATTCCGGAAAACTTCAGTGTGATAGCACCTGACTGGTCGCCCTTGTCGCGCGACTCACCCTTGGGCAGCAACATCAACCCGGCGGGCAATAACACAAACGCCAACAAGAGTGCGAGACTCAGGCCAATAGTCATCATCCAGCCAAAATCAATCACCGGGCGAATATCGCTCACCACCAGCGAGATAAACGCCACTATGGTGGTAAGCGCGGTATAAAGGCAGGGCATAAACATCATGCGCGCCGTGGTCAATACCAACTCCGCCTGGGTCCAGTCGGGATGCAAGGCGTGAAGTTCGCGATAGCGCACCACCAGGTGGATGGTAATGGCGAGCGTCATAATCAACAGCAGCGCAACAAAATTTGACGAAATCACCGTGAGTCGCCAGTCAATCCAGCTCAACCAGCCGAGCATCAAGGCGACCGCCAACACACACACCAGTAACGGCAAAACCACAAAACGCCACTGCCGAAAAATCATCACCAGCATCAGCACAATAAAGATCAGAATAACCACGCCAAAAACCACCAAATCACTTTTAATGTAAGTGATCATGTCGGCGGTAATCATGCTCACACCGCCGAGAAACAACTCGGCATCCGCGCGATACTGATCGAGAATCTGGCGAACCTTGTCAACGCGCGCGTGATCCCTGGCGGCGGTTTGCGTGCGGTAGTCCAAAAATTCCTGGGTGATATTTTCAAGCTCAACTGACTCGGCATCAGTGAGACCTTCGGTGTTGCGTTTTTTGCGCAGGGCATCGCGCTTGCGCACCATATCGATGTAGGTATTATCCACGCGCAAATTGATCAGCAGCGCCGTGGTTTTTCCGTCCGGGCTGAGCAACATATCGCGATAGATGGGACTGGTCAGAAATTCCTGCTTGGCGGCCTGGCGATCAACGCCTTCACTCAGCAGGGTAAGTGTGGATTCCTTTTGCTCGGCCAGGCTGCGCATGGGGCTGTAGAGCAAGGGCACATCAATCATGGAGTTAACACTGTCCACGCCGTCCAGCGCTGCCAGGTCATCGCGCAAGCGGCGCAGTGTGTCTATCGCCTGATCGGAAAAAAGATCCGCCTTGGGGGTATAAGTGACCACCAAAAAATCACCGCGCTGGTAGCGACTGGCAATTTCCCGGAAGTAGTCGATATCCTGATCGTGTTCCAAAGTGAGAGAATCGGCAGACGCATCCAGCTTGAAATTGGGCAAGCCCATCAGCGCCACCAGCGTCACCAGCGCAATAAAGGCGATGACCCAAAGGGGGCGCTTGAGCACCAGCGCCTGATATACCGCAAAAAACAGTTGCAACATGTGTCTACCTTAAGTGCTTAGCGTGATTCGTGAAGCCTGATACCCAAGCAATACCCAGGGTATTGATTTAAGAAAACCAAAGGCTTATAACATAAAATCTCTTATTCGCAGCAGTCCAGCAGCTTCGTCTAACCAGAATCCGATAACCCTTATCTGCCCCCACCAAGGGACGCCTGCATGCTCAAGATCCAGTTCAAGGACAAACGTCACCCGCCGCTGTGGGTCGTGGAAAAGCTCTATAACATAGGTACGGCGCCCGACAACCAACTCATTTTGTCAGACGAAGCCGTAGATCCCTTGCATGCGCGCATTATCAGCGGTGACGACAAAACTTTCATCAAGGACAATAACAGTAGCACTGGCTGTTTTGTGAACGGCCAGCGGGTGACCAACAAGGAAATTCTGCCCGGCGACATCATCCGCCTGGGTAACACCGAAATTGAAGTGCTGGATCCGGCCACACCGGCTGCCGCCGAGGCCAGCCAGGCAACCACACAATGGCGACTGGTGTCAGACAGCAGCTGGCTGGCTGGTCAGTCATTTGCGATCGCCAACGATAAACCTGTTGTGGTTGGGCGCAGCACCCAGTGCGATATCGTGATTCCCGGCACCCACCTGTCGCGTCAGCACGCCGAGCTGCAAGTTCAGGGCAAGTACCTTCGGGTAAAGGATCTGGATTCCGCCAACGGGACCTTTATCAACGAGAAGCGCGTCGAGTCGGCCCTGGCACACAGCGGCGATCGACTGCGACTTGATGTCTACACCTTTCGCCTGGTTGGCCCGGAAACTGAAGAGAAAAACAAAACCCGCGTGCGTCAACCTATCGAAAACCTCGCAAAGCCTGTCGAACGCCGCCAAACCAGCCATGAACCCAAACGCTGGAAGACCCGCCCCACCTCGCCGGGCAATCGCACCGAAACCACCTCCGACGAAGGCCGAAAATCAGACAAGTGGCTGTGGTTGATTCTGGTGTTGATCGCCTTGGGCCTGGCTGCCACTGTTTACATTATCTAGGCCCGCAGTCCCGCCGGGCGATTGAGCAGCCCAGTCAGTGTGCTAGAATCCGCCTCCTTTATGAAACTCGCCCTTGTTAATTGACCCGTTTTGGAACCCGCTATGAGCCTTGATCTTGTGCCCGCCGGCAAAAGCCTGCCCGACGACGTTTACGTCGTTATCGAAATTCCCATGAACAGCTCCATCAAATACGAAATCGACAAAGACTCCAATGCACTCTTTGTCGACCGCTTGGTGAGCACTGCCATGTACTACCCCTGCAACTACGGCTATATCCCGCAAACTCTCTGCGGTGATGGTGATGCTGCGGATGTACTGGTGCTCTTCCCGCAACCGGTACAAGCTGGCTCAGTGATTCGCTGCCGCCCGATTGGTGTACTGAAAATGACCGACGAAGCCGGTGAAGATGCAAAAATTCTGGCGGTGCCCCACGACAAGCTCACCACCCTTTATTCCAAGGTGCAGTCCACTGAGGATCTGCCCGAAGTCACTTTGCGTCAGATCGAGCACTTCTTCGAGCACTACAAAGACCTTGAAAAGGGCAAGTGGGTAAAAGTAGAAGGCTGGGAAGGTGTAGAAGCTGCCAAAGCTGAAATACGCAAAGCTGCAGAAACCTACAAGGCACAAAAATAGCTGCGCCTGAATTTGGTTTTAAAGCCATAAAAAAACGCCCCGAGGGGCGTTTTTTTATGGCTGAATTTTATTGACGGCTGCGCTGTGCCATTGGCTGCGCT
>CBFGWO010000093.1:0-13613 GCA_965652595.1 uncultured Cellvibrio sp.
AGATCCATGCTTGAAGCGACAATTTCGGTGCGGCGGGCATCGCCGTAATCAGCAATCACTTGTTCAAGTTCACCGCGAATCACTTCCATCAAGCGAATAGCGTTGCCGAGAATTTCCAGGTACTCGGCAATTTCCTTGATTTTATCGTCGTACTCCGCCAGCAGCTTGTCGTGCTCCATGCCGGTCAAACGGTGCAGGCGCAATTCGAGAATGGCCTGGGCTTGCGCCGCCGATAAATAATAACGGCCATCGATAACGCCGAAGTTGCCTTCCAGATCTTCAGGGCGGCAGGCGTTATCACCAGCGCGCTCCAAAAAGGGCAACACAGCATCGGCAGTCCAACCGCGTGCGAGTAGAGATTCCTTTGCCTCGGCTGGCGAAGGCGAGCGTTTAATCAGCTCAATCACTTCATCAATGTTCGCAATAGCAACGGCCAGGCCTTCGAGAATATGGCCACGCTCACGCGCTTTGCGCAGCAAGTACACGGTGCGACGTGTAACCACTTCACGGCGGTGGCGAACAAATGCCTCCAGCATATCCTTGAGGTTAAGCAGTTTCGGCTGGCCATCATCCAGGGCAACCATGTTGACGCCGAAGGTGGTTTGCAATTGTGTTTGTGCGAACAAATTATTTAGCAACACATCGCCCGACTCGGACTTTTTAACCTCAATAACAATGCGCATACCGTCTTTGTCAGACTCGTCGCGCAGCTCGCTGATGCCGTCAATCTTTTTCTCTTTCACCAGCTCGGCGATGCGTTCAATCAAACGCGCCTTGTTAATCTGATAAGGGATCTCGGTAACAATAATGGTTTCGCGGCCGGTTTTTGCATCCGTTTCAATTTCCGCTCTGGCGCGCATGACAACGCGACCACGACCGGTGCGATAGGCTTCGACAATACCGGCACGGCCATTGATGATGGCGCCCGTGGGAAAGTCCGGGCCGGGAATAAACTCCATCAACTCTTCGATAGTGATGGCGGGATTATCGATAACCGCCAAACAACCCTGCACCACTTCTTTCAGGTTGTGCGGCGGAATATTGGTGGCCATGCCCACCGCAATACCGGAGGAGCCATTCACCAGCAAATTGGGAATGCGCGTGGGTAATACATCAGGGATTTGTTCCTGCCCATCGTAGTTGGGCACAAAATCCACGGTTTCCTTATCGAGATCCGCCAATAAATCATGGGCAATTTTTGCCATGCGGATTTCGGTATAACGCATAGCGGCCGCGTTATCGCCATCGATGGAACCGAAGTTACCCTGGCCATCCACCAGCATGTAGCGCAGGGAGAAAGGCTGGGCCATGCGCACTATGGTGTCGTAGACCGCCGAGTCGCCATGAGGGTGGTACTTACCGATAACGTCACCCACCACACGGGCGGATTTTTTGTAGGGCTTGTTCCAGTCGTTGCCCAGTTCGCTCATGGCAAAAAGCACACGTCTGTGTACGGGCTTCAGGCCATCGCGCACATCCGGCAGAGCGCGGCCAACGATCACGCTCATGGCGTAGTCGAGATAGGACTGCTTGAGTTCGTCTTCGATATTGACTGGCGAGATTTCTTTGGCGAATTCAACCATGGAAACGGGCGATCCTTATTGTGAGGAGCATCAGGTTGTCAGATGCGTCAAGCTGAAGTGTCATCAGGGTTTAGGGTGGGGCCGACCACAATCGCCAGGCAACTGCCAGGACGGCCACACAAAGCCGCGAATACTACCACAAACTCAAAGACCTAGGCACTCCAGACACCACCGCCAAAAGCGGTTTGCGTTATACTGCCGCGCAAATCTCAGGAGCTATTTACCAGGAATGACTATGTCGGCCCCCAAATCCATACGTTTATTGATCAAAGCCCGTTGGATTATCCCCGTCGTACCCGAAAACCGCGTGCTCGAGAACTGCGCCCTGGCCATCAATAACGGCCAGATACTGGCGCTGCTGCCGCAGGACCAAGCCGAGCGTCAGTTTTCTGCTGAACAAACCATCAATTTGGGCAATCACCTGCTAATCCCCGGCCTGGTCAATGCCCATGGCCACGCCGCCATGAGCCTGCTGCGCGGCTACGCCGATGACCTGCCGCTCAAGCCCTGGCTGGAAAACCACATCTGGCCTGCCGAACACCAGTGGGTGAGCGAGGAATTTGTGCGCGACGGCACCGCCTTGGCCATGGCCGAAATGATCAAAAGCGGCACCACCTGCTTTGCCGACATGTACTTTTACCCCGAACAAACCGCCCAGTTGGCTCAACAAGCCCAGATGCGCGCCCAAATCAGCTTTCCGCTGTTCGACTTCCCCAGCCCCTGGGGCCTGGGCCCGGACGATTACTTCGCCAAAGGCCTGGAGCTGCACGACAACTTCCGCTCCAGCCCCCTGGTGCGCATTGGCTTTGGCCCTCACGCCCCCTACACGCTCAGCGACGACCCCCTGAAAAAGGTCGGTGTGCTCGCTCAGGAGCTGGATGCCCCCGTTCATATTCACCTGCATGAAACCGCCAGCGAAGTCGAGGACTCCCTTAAGCAGCACGGCAAACGCCCCAGCCAGCGACTCATGGATCTGGGCCTGCTCTCGCCCTTGACCCAATGTGTGCACATGACCCAAGTGGACGACAGCGACCTGGCCCTGCTCCAGCAAACCGGCGCCCACGTCATCCACTGCCCGGAATCCAACCTCAAACTCGCCAGCGGCTTCTGCCCGGTCCAGCGATTACTGGATGCGGGTGTCAACGTGGCACTGGGCACCGACGGCGCCGCCAGCAACAACGACCTTAACCTGCTGGGCGAACTCAAAACCGCCGCCCTGCTCGCCAAGGCCGTCTCCGGCAACGCCGCCGCGCTCGACGCCCACACGGCCCTGCGCCTGGCCACCCTCAACGGCGCCAAGGCCCTCGGCCTGGACGACAAAATTGGCAGCCTGGAAGTCGGCAAATCCGCCGACATCACCGCCATCGACCTGAGCGACCTGGAAGCCCAACCCCTGTACAACCCGGCCTCGCAACTGGTCTACACCGACTCGGGCCGTCGTATAAGTCACGTGTGGGTCGCGGGCAAGGCCCTGCTACTCAGCCGTCAACTGCAAACCCTCAACGAACGCGAACTCCTCGCCAAAGCCCGTTGGTGGCGGCAGCAGATTGCTGGGTAACTTTCTCAACGCTGGCACCCTGTGAGTGAGTGCGAGTGAGGGGAGATAGCTTGTGGGACCCTCGCCGACAGGACGTCGGCGCGGAGCCCCCAGGGAGGGGTTCACGGCGTGTCCCGCAAACTATCTCCCCTCACTCGCACTCACGGATTCGAAGCACCAAAGAATGAGCAAACAATGAGCAATCTCGATACTGCCGAAATCGCCAAATTTGAAGCCCTCGCCAGCCGCTGGTGGGACAGAAACAGCGAATTCAAACCCCTGCACGACATCAACCCGCTGCGCGCCAACTACATCGACCAGCGCTCGCCCGTCGCAGGCAAAAAACTCCTCGACGTCGGTTGCGGTGGTGGCATCCTGAGCGAAGCCATGGCCCAACGCGGTGCCAGAGTCACCGGCATCGACATGGGCCAAGCGCCCCTTGCGGTGGCGCGCCTCCACGCCCTCGAATCCGGCCTGGATATGGACTACCGCCAAATCACCGCCGAAGACCTGGCCGACGCAATGCCCGGCACCTTCGATATAGTCACCTGCCTCGAAATGCTTGAGCATGTGCCCGACCCTGCCTCGGTCGTCGCCGCCTGCGCGCGCTTGGTCAAACCTGGAGGCGATCTCTACTTCAGCACCATCAACCGCAACCCCAAGGCCTACGCCTTTGCCGTTGTTGGCGCAGAATATATTTTGCGTTTGCTGCCCCGCGGCACCCACGAATACGCCAAGTTTATTCGCCCCTCGGAACTCGCCAGCTTTTTGCGCGCGGCAGGCCTTGAGCTGCAAAACATTACCGGCATGACCTACAACCCTTTTACCAAAACCTACAAACTCAATCCGCAAGATGTCAGCGTCAACTATTTGTTGCACGCACGCAAAATCGCAGACTGATAAGGGCCGAGTGTGACTCAAGCAAAAGGGCAAAGCCCAAAAATTCGCGGTGTGGTGTTTGATCTCGACGGCACGCTGCTCGACACAGCGCCGGACTTTGTGGTGGTCACCAACCAGTTGCGCGCCGAGGAAGGCCTGCAACCACTCGATGAAATTGCCATTCGCGCCGTGGTGTCCAACGGCGCCCGCGCACTGGTGAACCTGGCGTTTAATCTGGACGAACCCGACGCAGATTACGCGCGCCTGCGCCAGCGGCTGTTGGATTTATACCTGCAACATATCGCGGTGTTTACCCGCCCCTTTCCCGGCATTCAATCGCTACTGCACACCCTCGCCGATCACGGCATTCGCTGGGGCATAGCCACCAACAAGCCCGCACTCTACACCCATGCACTGATGAACAATTTAAAGATGCAGCCACCACCGGCGAGCGTTATCTGCCCCGATGACGTGACTCATCGCAAACCCCACCCGGAATCCCTGCTGCTGGCCAGCCAACACTTTGCCTGTGAACCCAACCAACTGATTTTTGTCGGTGATCACAAACGCGATATTGATTGCGGCCGCGATGCTGGCGCCATCACCATCGCCGCCGCCTACGGCTACATTGAAAGCGAAAATGACATCAACACCTGGCAAGCGGATTATTGTGTTAGTCATGCGCAAGATATCTGGCCCATAGTGCAACAGTTGATCTAAACACACGCCCTGCATTAAATGACGCAAGAGATTGACCCATGAAAATTGCCTCCGACTACCGCCCCAGTGCCGATGCGCTGAAAGACAAAATTATTCTCGTGACCGGCGCCAGCGATGGCATAGGCCGCGCTGCCGCAAAAGCCTTTGCCGCCCAAGGCGCCACTGTGGTGCTCTGCGGCCGCACCCTCGCCAAACTGGAAAGTGTTTACGACGAAATAGAAGCCGCTGGTCATCCACAACCGGCGATTTTTCCTATCAATCTCGAAAGCGCTCTCGAAAAAGACTACAGCGATATGTGTGATGCGCTGGATGCAGAGTTTGGCCGTCTGGATGGTCTGCTACACAATGCCGCCGAGCTGGGCCAACACACACCCATTGCCAACTATGCGCCCGACGTATGGATGCGCGTGATGCAAATTAATGTGAATGCACCTTTTATGATGACGCGGGCGTTATTGCCGCTGCTTGAAAGATCCAGCGCTGGCTCTATTGTATTTACCGGCTCTGGCGTGGGTTTTCAGGGGCGCGCCTTTTGGGGCGCTTATGCTGCCTCCAAGGCAGCGCAGGAAAATCTGATGCAAACACTTGCTGATGAGCTGGACGAAACAACGCGCATTCGCGTGAATAGCATCAATCCAGGTGCTACGCGCACGCGTATGCGCGCTGCTGCCTACCCGGCCGAAAATCCAAAGACGATTAAAACACCCGAAGCCTTGATGCCAGCTTATATTTATTTAATGAGCGATGACTCGCTGGGTGTGTCAGGGCAAGCGTGTGAATATGACGCGGGCCAGTGGATTTAGTCCACCGGCCCTTGCAAACTTATTTGGTTTTGCTGACATCAATGAAGGGGATTGTGCCTGTGGGCAGCATAGTGGTGGGCAAGGAGCCATTCCATCGCTCTGCTTTCACCAACTCAATCAACGCGGCGTTATTCTTCAGTGCTTCGGCACGCGCAGTAATGGCTTCTGCCTCGGCATTACCGCGTGCGCGAATCGCATCGGCTTCTGCCTGAGCGGCAAAGCGTACCTTGTCAGCGTCGGCCAGCGCCTGGGTGCGCACAATATCGGCCTGCACTTTTTCCCGCTCCAGATTTTGTTTCTCGCGCTGTACTGCCACTTCCGCCAGCATCCGTTCTTCGACCGAACGCTCATAGGCTTTGGAGAAAGAAATATCTTCGATTTGTACGCCGAGAATCAAAATAGGCCCTTCGACCGAGGATTGAATTGTCTCCCTGAATTCAGCATTCAAGCGCCCGCGCTCGCGAATGGCGGACTCAGCATTAAAACCGCCGAAAACCGTTTTGGTTTCTTCCATCACCTTGCGCGAAACCAATCGGTCTATAACGCCGCGTCTGTCGCCGTAAACCCGATAAACATCAGCCACCTGGTCAGCAAGCAGCCGATAGCTGACAGAGACTCGCATAATGGCTGGTTGCTGATCGCGGCTGTAGGCTTCCATATCGGAATAAATTTCGACATGATCCTGAATGCTGATCTTGGTCACCGAATCCAGCAATGGCAATTTAAAGCCCAACCCCGGCTGGGAAACTTTAACGATCTTGCCGTAACGGGTCACCACGCCTCGCTCACCTTCATCGACGGTGTAAAAGGAGCCAAAGGCGAAAACAAAAATAACCAGTGCGATAAGCCCGGCGGTTCCAAACAGTGCATTTGCTCTAGCGAGATTCATTATCTTTGTCCTTGTTTTTCTTTGTCATAAATTTGATGCTCTGGTAGATGCCGATCGTCAATAAAATAACGACCACCACAGCCCCGATCATTGCCAAACCCACCATAGAATGACCTCCACTGATCAACCGCGAACACCGCGGTTGGCGGCCATGGTAAAACGGCTGGTGGTGAAGGTCTAGCAGAGACTGGAAAAAACGGCGGGGCGCCTGGGGTAGCAGGGGTTTAACGATTGGCTTTGTGCATCATTTCCATCAGTGAGGCTTCCGCCAGGGAAAGTCCGGAGCGCTGGGCCACTTCAGCGCTGGTCAAGCCCAGCTTGAATAACTGGGCCGCCTGGTTGTAAGCGCGAAAATCCTCGTCATCTTCGCCGAGGGTATCCGGGTTCGCCTGGGGTTGCTCGCGCAGGCGTTTTTCCATGGCTAGCAACCGCTGTCCCATACCTATGGAACCTGAGGTGGCCAAAGCCAGGTCGCGGGAGATTTTTTGGTAGAGTTTTTGCGCTTCTTCCATCTGCCGTTGGACACGGGAAAGCGCGAAGCCCGCCAGCACCAGTGCCAGCAAACTAAGCAGCAGGCTGAGCAAAAATCCCCATTCAATCAGCAGATGCAGCATCGGGAACCAGGATCCTCTAAATATCTTCCAGCTCTGACCATTCTTCGCTGGTCAAGAGTTTGTTGAGGTCAATCAAAATCAACAGCTCGTCGTTTTTATGGCACACGCCCTGAATAAACTTGGCGCTTTCTTCATTGCCCACGTTGGGTGCCATTTCAATTTCCGATTGGCGCAGGTACACCACCTCGGCAACGCTGTCCACCAAAATACCAATCACATGTCTATCAGTTTCGATAATCACAATGCGGGTGTTGTCAGTGATCTCGCCGCTATTCAGGTTAAACCTGTGGCGGGTATCTATCACAGTAACCACGTTGCCGCGCAAATTGATGATGCCCAGCACATAGGCAGGCGCACCAGGAACAGCGGCGATTTCGGTGTAACGCAAGACTTCCTGGACCTGCATAACATTGATGCCGTAGGTTTCACCATCGAGGCGAAAGGTAACCCACTGCAGAACGGGATCATCGCCCGATTTATTGGTGACAGTTTTGGAAGTCATACTCAATCCTCATACACCCACTCTTGGGGTCGCGTTAATCTGCGCCACCGCTACCGCCGGACGCGCTTGCAGCAACTGTTGCAATAACTGTTTCAGTAACTATAGCCAAAGACTTGTTGCGCGCCAGCGCACTCTACGCCAAAGCCAGTGGGCGCGCCAGCTCAGGCTCTTTTGGGTTTGGCGCGCTTGTGCCAGTTGCGATCAGCGTCGAGCAATAATTGGCCAAAACGGGGAATATCCAGCAGCGCGCACATGTGCTCCTTCACTGTACCTGCCAACCAGGGGCGCTTGCTGCGCTCTCCCCGCCATTTCACGTCCTCAGGTTCAAGGCGAATGGGTTGATTGACCGAATCCACCGCCAACCCCCAGGGCACGCCGTTGATCGACACCACATAGCGCGCCGTTTTAACAAAGTTTTCATCGTAGCGCTCGGGCATCACGAATTTGGCCGTGTTGACCGTGCGAATTTTGCCGGCTGGCGTGGGCTGCAAGCCCATAAACCAATCGGCCTGGCCAAACAGGGGGGTCAGCTCGTCAGTAAGAGGCTGGATTTGGCCCAGGGAAATTAGCGGTACCGCCAGCGTTAGGCCCGACACCTTGAACAGCAACACGTCAAAACGGGTTTGCGCCCATGAAGGGCGGCCATTGGGCAGCCATTCGAGCCCTTCCAGCTCCTCATGCAGAGGCGATTCGGCGACTTCTTCCGCCGCCGATTCAAGCGCTAACTCGGCAGGTGCCGCAGTCGGCGTTATATCCCACTCCTGAATCTCCTCAGGGGGTGTGGATACCAGCTCAGGCTGAGCCGAACGCAACAAGCGCTGGAGTTTTTCCTGGCGCTCGCGCTCGCCATCGGCGTAGCCCGAACGCATCTTTGGCGTGGGCAAGGGAGCGGCTAAAGGCGTTGGAGAAGGCGCGACAAGCGGTGTTGAAGCTCCAGCTAACCCGGATTCCTCGCCCTGGAGCAAATCGTCAAAGTAATGTTGCAGGCTTTCCTGCGGGCTTAATGGATCGGTCATGGGGCCGCCCTTAAGGCGAATTCTTCCTGTGCCAAACGCTGTTGCAGGAATTTAAACAGGGATTTGTAGGCTTCCACCCCTCGCGCCTGGGGATCAAACACATGGGGGGGCACACCTGCCTTGCTGGCATCGCGAAAACGGGTGTCTATGGGCACATGACCTGGCCATACCTGCTCCATATAGGTATTGCGAATAGCACGCAGGCTGGTCACCGAGGCGTGGGTACGCCGGTCGTACATCACCGGGACAATGGTGTACGCCAGGGCCCGTTTGCGCGAGCGGCTCATCATCTGAAGCGTACTCACCATTCGCTCCAGCCCCTTGATGGCCAGGAATTCGGTTTGCACGGGAATCACCAGATACTGACAGGCCGCCAGCGCGTTGATCAGCAGCACACCCAACAGCGGTGGCGTATCGATAAACACCCAGTCGTAATCGTCATAGATGAGTGCCAAGGCGCGCGCCAGCACCAAGCCCATGCCATCTTGGCCAATAGACTGGCGCTCAAGAGTTGCCAGCGCGGTAGCGGACGGCATTAGATGAATACCGGGCGTGCTGGTAGGCAAAATTAGGCGTCTGACACTTTCCTGGGTCAGGGTCTTGCGTTCCTGAAACAAGGTGAAAGCACTCAATTCAAGGCGGTCGGGATCCTGGCGAAAGTAGGCTGAAAGTGAGCCATGGGGATCCAGGTCAATCAGCAAAACCCGCTGACCCTGCTCAGCGGCAAGGCCGCCCAGGGCAACGCTGGTGGTGGTTTTACCTACCCCACCCTTTTGGTTTGCAATAGTCAGGACGCGCAAAGCAAATAATCCCGAGGGCGTCAAAGCCCCGTTGTTTTGGGTTTCAAAATGAATCGAAGCAAGCTTTATGCCTAAAGCCTAGCGTCCTTGGCGAGGTAGATCCGGGTCGCTGGTAAACAGCAAGCCGCCATCTTCCAGTTCGACGGGCGTTACGCCGGGCGTCTGCTCACCAGACGCTGGCTGATCGGAGTTTTGCTGCGCCGGTACTTGTTCAACGGGGAACGGCTCAGGCATTTCTGCCGGACGCGAGGGCCCAGGGCCACTAGCGGCCGAATCCTGCGAGACTTGAGTCAAATCGGCCGGTGAGATTGGCGCAGAGTCACCGGAAATCTCCGCTTGCGCAGAGGAACTGACAGCAGCTGACGGCTCCAGCGTATTGGGCTCCACCACGGGCCTGGGCAGAGCCCGCTTGGCGATCATCAAGGTAACGCGCCGGTTCTGCGCCCTGCCCTCCGGGGTGCCGTTATCGGCCAGGGGTTGAAACTCGCCAAAACCCACCGCCGACAGACGCACCGGATCAACACCCCGCTCCGCCAGCCATTTGACAATGGCGCTGGCGCGAGCCGTGGACAACTCCCAATTGCTAGGGTAGCGCGCACTGCGAATAGGCAGGTTGTCGGTATGGCCTTCCACCTGAACCGGATTGGGGTAGTCCTTGAGAATCTGGGCGATCTCATCAAAGATCGCCTGGGCGCGGGGGCTGGGGTCAGCGCTGGCGGAGCCAAACAAAATGCTGTCCTTGAGTTCGATTTGCAGCCACAACTCGTTGCTGGCTACCGTCACCAATTGCTCCTGGATCAGGTCACCAAAGCGCTCGCTGAACAGATCCGAAAGCTCGGCAAATTCGTCCAGGCTTGGGCGCTGCTCCGCCGGGTCGCCAATATGTTCGCTGCGCACATCGATGGCCGTGGTTGCGGTGCTGAGCGACGGCTGGCCCACCTGAATGGGATTGATGCTCGCATCCGGATCAAATTGCCCATCGCGCGCGGCCGGCAACTGGCCCGGTGTTTGAAAAGCCTGCACAAAAGTATCTGACAGCACGCGATACTTGGCTTCATTTACCTGGGAGATGGAATACATCACCACAAAAAATGCAAACAGCAGCGTAATAAAGTCGGCATAGGAAACCAACCAACGCTCCTGATTAACATGAATTTCAGCCCGTTTGCGACGCAACATAGGCAGCTCTGTGTAAATAGCTCAAGAAATTACTCAGTGCAAATAGCCGTTAAGCTTCATTTCCAATGAGCGAGGGTTTTCGCCATCGGCGATACCGATAATGCCTTCCAGAATCAACTCGCGATATTGTGAACGCTCGTTGACGCACATACGCAATTTGTTGGCGATGGGCAAGAACAGCAAGTTAGCGAGCGCCACACCGTAAATGGTCGCCACAAACGCAATAGCAATACCCGGCCCCAATTGTTCGGGATCGGCCAGGTTGCGCATCACATGAATCAACCCCATCACCGCACCGATAATGCCGATAGTGGGCGCATAGCCACCCATGCTTTCGTAAAATTTAATCGCATCCTGATCGCGCTGCTCGTCAATTAACAACTCGGTTTCCATGATGCGCCTGATCACCTCAGGCTCATTGCCATCCACCAACAGTTGCAGGCCTTTGCGTGCGAATTTATCCGGCTCTGAATCGGCAATATTTTCCAACCCCAGCAAGCCTTCTTTGCGCGCTGCCTGAGCCCAGGCAACAATTTGTGCGATGCCTTCCTTAAACGGGTTGTAAGGCGGCTTGAACACCCACACCACAATGCGCAGCGCACGCTTGAGACTCTGCTTGGGCGTTTGCAACATGGCAGCACCTGCTGTGCCGCCAATCACAATCAGGGCCGCTGGGCCATTGACCAGCGAATAAATAGAACCGCCTTCAATAAAATTGCCGCCCAGCAATGCAGCGAAGGCGATAATGACACCGAGAACACTCAACACATCCATTAGCTTAGCTCCCGCACCAGGCGCGGCCCTATGTCTTTCAGGCTCAACACCTTGTCAGTGAGATTGGCCTTTGCCACCGCCATCGGCATGCCGTAAATCACACAACTGGCTTCATCTTGCGACCAGAGCGCTGAACCTGAATCTTTTAGAAGTTTCGCGCCCTTGCAGCCATCCGATCCCATACCTGTTAGCACTATGCCCAACACCTTGTCAGCAAAGGCATTGGCCGCTGAGCCAAAAGTAATATCCAGCGAGGGTTTGTAGGTCACACGATCATCGTCCGGGTGAACCCGCACACAGCCTTTGTTGCGTTTATCCAGCAGCAGCTGTTTGCCGCCCGGGGCAAGCAGCGCCAGGCCCGGCTCCAACTGATCACCATCCACCGCTTCGCGCACGCGAATCTTGCACTGTTTATTCAAACGCTCGGCAAAGGCCTTGGTAAAATTTTCCGGCATGTGTTGCACCAACACAATCGGCAAGGAGAAGTCCGCTGGCAGCGCCTGCAACACCTCCGTTAACGCAACCGGCCCGCCGGTTGAAGCACCAATCACCACCAGGCTCGGCTGCTTTTTTAAACGGTAGGCGTCAGGCGCTGGTGTGGATGTACGCGGCGTTGTACCCGCTTTAGGTGGCGGCGTCGCTGTTTTGTTGTCGCGCAGCTCAGGTTTCGCGGCGGGTGTAATTTTGGGTTGAGCCGAAACCGGTGTAGGCGATGCCGGGGCGGAAGAACGGAAACCCGCTCTGGCCAGCGTCAACAAGCGCTCATGCAAGCGCGCTTTAAGCCCTTCGGAATTGCGCGACACCTCGGCAAAGTCCTTGGGAATAAAATCCATGGCACCGGCGGCCAGCGCATCCAGGGTAATACGCGCGCCTTCATAGGTGAGTGAGGAAAACATCAGAATGGGCACAGGCCGATTGGCCATAATGTGCTTGATCGCCGTTACCCCATCCATCACCGGCATTTCAAAATCCATGGTGATAATGTCCGGCTTGAGTTCTGCGGCCTTATCAACCGCCTCGCGACCATTGCTCGCAATGCCCACCACCTGCATATCCGGGTGCTGGTTGATCATTTCCTTCAAGCGCAGTTGAAAGAATTGGGAATCATCAACAACCAGAACCCTGACTGGCATTAATTAGGCCCCCAGGAGGAGCCACGCGCATAACGGCGCAAGAGGCTGGGTACATCGAGAATCAGCGCAATAGTGCCGTCACCGGTGATAGTCGCACCGGCCATGCCCGGCGTACCCTGCAACATTTTGCCCAAGGGTTTGATAACCACTTCTTCCTGACCAATCAACTGATCGACCACAAACCCCACGCGCCGAGTACCCACGGTGACAATCACTACGTGACCAAAATCCAGTGGCTCGCGACGATTGGCAGTTTTTACCAACCATTGCTTGAGATGAAACAGCGGAATCGCTTGATCGCGAATTGCAATACACTCCTGCCCATCCACGATATGCGCCTTGCGCAAATCCATGTGAAAAATTTCGTTAACACTGGCAAGCGGCAGTGCAAAAGTTTGTTTGCCGAGCATAATCATCAGCGTTGGCATAATCGCCAGGGTTAACGGAACCTTGATGACAAAACGTGTGCCACTACCCAGGGTTGACTGAATTTCGACGGTGCCATTGAGCTGGGCAATTTTGGTTTTCACCACATCCATACCCACGCCGCGACCGGATACATCTGAAATTTCTTTTTTGGTTGAAAATCCCGGCGCGAAAATCAGATTAAAGGCTTCAACATCGGACAAACGCGCCGCCGTGTCTTCATCATAAAGACCCTTTTCCACCGCAATTCGACGCAGCTTGTTGGGGTCCATGCCCGCACCATCGTCGCTGATGGCCAGCAATATATGATCGCCTTCCTGTTCCGCCGAAAGCACCACCCGACCCGTGCGCGGCTTGCCATTGGCTTCGCGCACATCGGGCAATTCAATGCCGTGATCCACCGAGTTGCGCACCAGATGCACCAAAGGGTCGGCGAGAGCTTCAACCAGGTTTTTATCCAGATCTGTTTCTTCGCCCACCAACTCCAGGCTGATGTCTTTTTTCAAGCTGCGCGCCAGGTCGCGCACTACGCGCGGAAAACGCCCAAACACTTTTTTAATGGGCTGCATGCGGGTTTTCATCACCGAGGTTTGCAAATCGGCAGTGACAACATCCAGATTGGCGACGGCTTTAACCAGCGCTTCGTTTTGCGAGCTGGCCCCGAGACGAACCAAGCGATTGCGCACCAGCACCAGCTCGCCCACCATATTCATGATGTCGTCGAGACGCTGGGTATCCACTCTCACGGTGGTTTCTGC
>CBFGWO010000094.1:0-13372 GCA_965652595.1 uncultured Cellvibrio sp.
GTATAAGCCGCCACAAAACTAAAGTTAATTTGCTCTTTGGTTTTGGGCACAAATGACTGAGCATAAAGCAGCAAGGTTCTACCAAAATCCACCACTTCTGTTTCAAACAGCTGGCCACTGCCTTTTGTACTGCATACATCTATGCCATTCAGCGCGAATGTCCAACGGCCTTTGGCATCTTCTTCAGCCATTTTGATAACCAGAACCGCCCGCTCAAATTCACGCTGAATTTTAGCCGACTCAGTACTGAAACCGATGGCAATCAAATCCTTCACCGGCTTGCCAGTGGCGGTATCTACCAGCTTCCAATCCTGCGCCTTGCCATCTTTTGGTGCTTCGGGGAAAAGTTCGTAAACGCCGATAACCTGGCCGCCTACTGGCACCTCGATAAGGGTGATATCACTGCCCTTTACCGGCTTTTTGCCTCTCGCTTTTTTGGCTTCGGGCTTTTTACTATCAGTTTTTTTCGTTGCCATGTTCCTGATCCTTTCATTAAGAGCTAAAAGAAAATCCAGTGGGTTGAACGACTGCTGAGCTGCGTCCCTGAAGCCCGAAAAACGCTAGTAAGTGTAGCTAACAAAAACACCCAGGGTGCGCGGGCGAGTAATAGTTTCAAATTGCCCCTGCTCACCGTACCAAAAGTCGCTGCGGCGAGCGGTAACCGCACGGGTGTTACCGATGTTATTCACAAAGGCCCCCGTGTGCCAATTACGCCAGCTTACACCGAGACGGGCATTGGCCAGGGTGTAACCCGGCAGGCGAGAGTAATCATAAAAGCCATCATTCAGATGAGTGGTGATATTGCCCACGCGCGCAACCGAGAGGCTCGCATCCAGCAAAGCATTACCCAGGGCGCGCTCGTATTCGAGTGCAAGATGCCATTGATCACGCGGTGAGCCGGGCAAGCGGTCACCGGCAAATACGTCGTGGGTGCCGTCGATGGCGGCGATGTCCTTACGCAATTCGGCTTGCGTCAGGCTGTAGCTGGCGCGCAGGTTCAATGCCGGTGACAACTGAAAGAGCGCTTCCAGCTCAACGCCCTGAGAGCGCGCACGGCCCGCGTTCAGGGTGATTGCATGGCGGCCATCGGCTACGCCATAAACCTGAATATCTTTCCAGTCGATATAAAAAATGGCCGCTGAGAGTCGCAACTGCCGATCCAGCCAATAGCTGTGGCCGCCCAGCTCGTAATTCACAACTTGATCCGGCAGATAGCCACGGGGCGCGACCGCATCTTGCGGCAACGCATTGGCACCGCCGCGACGGAAGCCTTCCGCCACCGTGATGTAAAGGCTGTGGTTATCGTTAATTTGGTAGCGGCTTGACACCTTGGCGAGATTGTCTTTGTGGCTGTCTTTGCCGCCCACGCAATCAAAGGGAATGTCATCGCCTTCGATCCAATAGCCAATCGGGTAGGCAAAACAGGATTCCAGTTCATCCTTTAAACGAAAATGCCGCAAGCCCAGGCTGAGTTCCCACGCGGAAGTCAGGTCGTACGCCAGCTCTGCATACATGGAGGTTTCGCGCAGGGACTGATCCTGAGTACCCATATAGTCCAGCTCATCCGGACGATCCAAATCTACTGCTTCAGGGAAACCGGGCAGAAAATCCGCCGACTGACCTTGCAGATCATCAGTGGTATAAAAAATCCCGGTTAACCAACGCAAACGCTGGTCACTATCCGACACCATGCGCACTTCCAGGCTGTCTTTTTCCACCCGGAAATCGTTGGCCGTAAATGCTGAAAGCTCATCGTACAGCGAGTAAAAGCTGTTTTCGTAGTAGAGCTCATCCAGCGCATAAAAATAATCAGTTTGATCAGCCCTGGAGCGGTAGTCATAGTCGTAACGGCTGGCACTGGCCGAGAGGCTGGCCCAGCCCATGTCATAACTCGCATCCAGGCTGGTGAGGTTCAGCTCGTTGGTCATGGGCTGAAGGTAGCGGCTGGAGGCGGCGTAGTCCTGACCGGTAAAAGCCTTGTTGGTGGATTGACGATCATCGGCGTGATTTTTTTGGTAATGGTGGCTTAAGCCAAACGAAAGCGCGTCGCCGGGTTGCCAGGCGAGGCTCAGGCGAGCCACTTGCGCATCATCGTCGTTGATATCCTTGCGCGGGCCGTCGAGTAAGTAGTCGTTATCGATAAAGCCCTGGTTTTGTTCGCGCCCCAAAACGATGCGCGCACCCAGCTCATCACTGACCAGTGGCTGATTCACCACCAGATAGGTGTCGTGATTGATGCCGCTGCTGGCATGAGTTTGCGAGAGTGCAGTGCTCACGCGTCCACTGGCCTTTGCCAAATCCGGCTTGGCGGAGGAGTAACGCACCAGGCCACCGATAGAGGTGTGACCAAAGAGCGTGCCTTGGGGGCCGCGCAGGACTTCGATTTGCTCCATATCTTTGAGATTGATATTGGGCGGAATGAAATAGCCTTGCAGTGGGCTGTTATCCAGGTAGCTGACCACGCTGCTGCCGTCGCCTCCCAGATCGTTGGCGCCCACGCCTTCCAGGCGCATGCCGCGTATCACCAGTTCGCTGGGGTTGCGTGCGCCCTGCTGGATAACAGAAAAACCGGGCACCTGCTGGGCAATGTCCGCGAGGCGAAGCTGCGCCCCTTGTGGCTGACGCACCAGACTGATGGCGCCCACGAACTCGTCCTGGGTTTGGGGGCGCTTACTGGCGGTTACCTGGATTTCGTCGATCTGCGGGCTGTCGGTTTGTGCGGCGTCTGTTTGCGCGTGAACGGGCAGCGAGAGGCTGGCGGCCAGCCCGATTAACCAAGAAGTTTTTTGTGCGTTTTTATACATGAGGGGCTTCCGACTTTTTGGGTTGAAATCGGGGCCAAGAATAGAAGTATTAGTTGGGAATTGCACCCCCGTTATACCCAACTAAGGGTTCCTAATGGCTGACCAGGGGTTCCTTGCCGCCCAGACTTCCGATCCTGTGGCTTTTCTGCTAGAGTGCGCGACACTATTGCAAATGCGAATTTTTATCATTTAGGCTGCCCATCCAGCTTCTGTGACCAGCCCTTTAGTGAAAAGCCCTTAGTGAATAGCCCTTTAGCCGCCAGCTCCTCGAGCCACCACTTTGTTCCTGACCAGCCACGCCCCGCCGCGAGCGAAATGCCTGCGTCTTTATTTACCCTGGTGCTCGTCGTTGTCATCCACGCCAGCGCCTTGGGTTTTGTGTTTTACGCCAGCGGCGCCAAGGAGCCGGAGATTGTCGAGTTGCCGCGTGTACAAGGCATTTTGCTGCCCGCCCCGGCGGCAGAAGAGGTAGCGATTCCCAGCGCGCCCCAACAGCAGCCAATAGAAGAACAACCTGTCATACAGCCGCCGGAAGTCATCAAGCCGCCGGAACCGAAACAAGAGACTAAGCCCGAACCGAAACAAGAACCTAAACCAGAGCCAAAACCCACGCCCGAACCCGCACTCAAAAAGCCGGAGCTCGAACCGGTTGTTAAACAACCCGAGCCGGCCCTTGCCCCCGAGCAACCCGCACCAAGCGAACCCCTAGAGGCCGCGCCCGCTGCCGCACTGCCCCTGGCGAATGATGCCGACAGCCTGGGCGCGCCCATCACCCCGCCCCAGGAAGATGCGGCCCATTTAAACAACCCGCGCCCGGCTTACCCCAACCTCTCCAAGCGCCTGCGCGAAGAGGGCACGGTGGTGCTGGACGTGCTGATTCTTGTGGATGGCAGCGTGGGTGACGTTGTTATAAAAGAATCCAGCGGCTTTAAACGTTTGGACGAAACCGCGGTCAAGGCTGTTCGCCAGTGGCGCTACTTGCCCGCCCGTCGTGGCGATCAACCCGTTGAATCCTGGCATTTGCAGCCTATCGAATTTTCATTGCGTTAGAGATTGAGGAACACGTATGGATAACCCCTATGGTATAGCCGCCCTCTGGGCCCAGGGCGACCTGGTAATAAAAGGTGTGGCGGCGCTCTTGCTGCTGATGTCGATTGCCAGCTGGTATGTGATCACGGTGCGCTCCTGGGGCCTGTTTCAGCTGCGCAAACCCGCGCGTGCCCTGGCAGACTTTTGGCACGCGCAAAGCTTTGCCGAAGGCTTGCATATCCTCGGGCAAAACCACCAACACAACCCCTTTCGCCACCTAGCGGAAGAAGGCCAGGCAGCCCTGGACCACCACACTAACCACAAAACCGATTTGCACGGCCATTTACCGCTGGCGGATTGGCTGACCGCCTGTTTGCGCGGCAGTATCGACGAGAGCGCCGAGCGCTTGCAGCGGGGCCTGGCCATTTTGGCGTCGGTGGGATCCACCGCACCCTTTGTTGGCCTGTTCGGCACTGTGTGGGGGATTTATCACGCGCTGGTGGGCATTGGTGTATCCGGCTCCGCCAGTATCGATAAAGTCGCAGGCCCGGTGGGCGAGGCACTGATCATGACTGCCTTTGGTTTGGCCGTGGCCATTCCCGCCGTGCTGGGTTACAACGCGCTCAATCGCGGCAACAAGGGCATACTCAGCAAGCTCAACCGTTTTGCGCACCAGCTGCACGCCTACTTTATTACCGGTGCGCCGCCCGCCAGCAGCAAGGCCGCGCCCGTTACCCGGCTCGACAACCGCAAAGCCAACAAAGAGGGTAATTAAAATGGCCTTTGGTGGTGGACTCGACGACGACAACGAGGTGATGAGCGAGATCAACATGACGCCCCTGGTGGACGTGATGTTGGTGCTGCTGATTATTTTTATTATCACTGTGCCGGTGCTCACCCATTCGGTGAAGGTGGACTTGCCCCAGGCGAGCAACGCGATTAACGACATCAAACCCGAAACCGTGGCCCTGGCGGTAACCGGCGAAGGCATTATTCACTGGAACGAAACCCAGGTTACCTTGGAAGAATTGGAGCAGCGCTTACAAATAGCCGCCCAACAAGACCCTCAACCCGAAATCCATTTACGCGGCGATCGCAGTGTGGATTACGAGCATGTGGTTAAGGCCATGGCTGCCGTGCAGCGGGCGGGGATTATGAAATTGGGATTTGTGACTGAGCCGGGCAACTAGCCCGGCCGCTATTTCACCTTCGCCAGTTTGCGGTACTCAGTCGGCGTCATGCCGACTTTCTTTTTAAAGAGCGTGTTAAACGTGGTTTTGCTGCGAAAACCTACATCGAACATGACGTCCAACACGGCTTTGTGGGCGTTGGCCTCATCGCTCAGATGGTGCATGGCTTCATCCACACGATAAGCGTTAACAAACTCAAAAAAATTGCTGTCGAAATGGCGATTGATAATGCTCGAGAGTGTGCGCGGCGGCATATGCACCAACCCCGCCAGGCTTTCGAGCGTTAAGTCGGGAATCAGATAAGGCTTTTCCTGTGCCATAAATTCGCTGAGTGCGGCAACCTGTTCGGGTTTGAATTTGTCCCTGAGTTCTTCCGGCGCCGTCTTGGCTGACCAAACGCCTAGCCCCTCCACCATCAGTGAATTTCGCAGGCCATAAAAAATTAACAAGGTCACCAGCATAAAGGTGCTGTAATTGCCGATCAGGCCGAAGGAGCCAAAGTCGGTTTGAATATCAAACACCACCGCCAACATCACCAGGAACACCACCAGGACCGACCAACTGCGAATAATCAGGAAGCCGATAATCAACAGTTTCAACCAGGCCAGTTCCCGCTTTTCGACATCGGCATATTCGTGCTTCAAGCGCTTGCGGTAATTGCGCAGCTCCACTAAACACAAAATGCTTAAGCCCACCCGGAAAAGGTCGCGCAGCAAGGGGATATAGGTTTCCAAGGGCGGCAATTCATAGACGTTGAAATCTTCCTGCAAGGCTATTTTTAACTGAGCGTCCAACCCGTAATAGGAAACCAGCCGGTAGCCCAGGTATAAAAAGAAGGGCAACAAAAACCAGAGGTCGCGCCAGCTCAACCGGTAGTTTTGATACACCAACGAACGCGTGTACCAGAGCAGTAGCGGTGCTTCCAGCCAGGCGCCAAAACCAAACAGGTAAAAGATATCCGGCGACCAGGAGAGCGCCATACGGCGAAACTCGGCGCCAAACTGAATGAGTATGTCCAGCGGAATGGCGGCGTGCATGAGCAAAAAGCCCGCCAGAAAAATATTGGAGAGCTTTTGCTCGCGCCGAATAGCGAGCAAAAGCAGGGAAAAAATCACGCATTGGTAGGCCGTCATCAATAAAACGACGTCATGGGTATTAAAAATCACGTTTTCCATCACAACACCTTTTTCGTTATTTTTCTGTCACCGTCGAGTTTTCGGCCAATCTGCGTGAATCAGATCACGAAGTTTGGTTCTAACTTACGCAAACCTGAAGTTGGAACTAGCCCAACAACTTTTTCACGCTGAGGCCTGGCCAGCTTTTTCACGTTCTATACTCCAGTTTGCGCGGAGCTTTGATAGCATAACGGCTCCATGAAAACGATAACAACCGTCAACAACTCGTGATTTCGGCAGATGTCGTATCGATGATGTTTATCAATGTAGGTGCCTATGATCAGAATCGTCAAAACGCCCACCAACATGGCCATGCATTTTATAAAAGCCTGCGGAATCAAATTCTTAGCCTGTGCCAGCCTATGTGTTTTGTGTGGCTTTGCCTCCGTTTTTGCTCAGGAATCCGAACAGCCCGCTGCGGATGAAAGAGCCTTCGAGCTGCGCGCGCGCGGAACCACGGGCGAAGAACAGCTGCAACTGGTGATTGAAGGCCAGGTGGTTGCCAGCTGGCAGTTAACCAGAACCCTGGCGGACTACCATGCCCGTAGCGCCCTGCGCGGTTCGGTCCGGATTGAATACCTGAACGATACCCGCAAACGGGACGTGCGCGTGGATTACCTCAAGATAGATGACCAGATATTCCAGGCCGAGGATCAAAACACCAATACCGGCGCCTTTCAAAACGGTAAATGCGGTGGCGGCCAGGGCCGAACCGAGTGGATGAGATGTAACGGCTATATCGAATTTCAGACTCATTAGTCCGACGCCTGGCTAACACTTTCACGCCAAACTAACGCTACCCCGTTCACGGCAGCCTGGCTCGCCGTGAACACAAGTGTGAGCTTCTCCGCAAAACCCGGTTCGTTCTGACGATTACCAGAAGTTGGAACGAAAAAAACAACCATTCCCGCAAACTCTCGCACCTCTGGCCTCGCAGGCATGGACTTGCCATGCCTGCGGTGAGCCGCCTGTTCAACTACAGCAGTCATGTGCGGGAGTTAAAAGTGGCAGTTTTACGAGCAATAAAAAAGGAGGGCAGAGAAGGCCCGTTGATGGACAAGAGAACCCATCCCCAGTTTCTGGTAAAAAGCACGCTCATCAGCCTCTCGCTGTGGCTAGCCAGTTGCGGTGGCGCCGCACCATCGGGCGACGCCTCTCCCAATACCAGCTCGCCCAGGCCATCCAGTAGTTCAATGTCGTCCCTGGTTTCAAGTGCGCCGCTGTCATCGGTGTCGAGCACCCCCTCAAGCGAGGCGGCACAAAGCTCTTCCAGCTCTTCACAAGCCAACAGTACGTCCTCGCCATCCTCGTCTTCAATGCCCAGCTCGCCCTCGTCGCGCTCGTCCTCTAGTAGGAGCAGCATCTCCTCAATCAGCTCAGTGGCTTCGTCTAGCTCGGCTATTTCATCCAGCTCAGTGGTTTCGTCCAGCCCGGCTACTTCGTCCAGCTCGGTGAATTCATCCAGCAGTTTATCGAGTGCCTCCTCCAGCAGCGCCCAGGGAGCGCTTAATTTTGAAGCTGAAACTGCCGTGGTTTTTAAAGGCAAGGTTGAAAATGAACACAGTGGTTTTAGCGGCAGCGGCTATGTCAATTACGACAATGTTGGCGACAGCTATGTGGAATGGCGGTTTAACCTGATTAATCTGGCGGTGGTTACCCAGGTAGAACTCAGTTTTTATTACGCCAACGGCACCGCCGCCAACCGCCCCATGAGCATCAGCGTCAATGGCTCGGTGGTAGACGCCAACCTCGCATTTGGGCCCACCGGCGCCTGGAATGTTTGGGAGACGCAGTCGCTGATGGTTCCTCTTGTGGCCGGGGAAAATGTTATTCGCGCCACCTCAGCAAGCCTGAATGGTGGACCCAATGTGGATCGGATTCAGCTCAAAGGTAATGTGCTAACGGCAAGCTCTTCTTCGCTTTCCTCGCAGGCATCTTCCTCGTCGAGTAGCGCGAACTATTCAAGCAGTTTGATTTCATCCAGTAGTTCGCTCTCATCCAGTAGTTCGCTCTCATCCAGCAGTTCGTTCTCATCCAGCAGTTCGCTCTCATCCAGCAGTGCTATTTCATCCAGTGTTGCCAGCTCAAGTGCTGCGTCCTCCAGCTCTCCAGGTTTTTCTGGCGAGCTGGGAAGCATCCTGTTTGTCGGCCAAGTACCGGTACAGGCCTTTGCCGCCCGCACATCCACCTTCGCCAACCATATGCCTCATTCCCACACGCCGCGAGGCGGTGGGCTTTTTATTCGTTACCCCGATGGCACGCTGCGCAACCTGACACAGGAAGCGGGTTACACCAACGTTGCCGTGCGCGAGCCAAGCGTCCACTGGCATGGCAACAAAGCCTTGTTTTCCATGGTGAGTCAATCGGGAACGCGCTGGCAGATTTACGAGATCCTCGGCTTGGGGCGCAACGAATCGCCGAGCATTACGCTGGTGCCCAATCAACCCAATTACAACAATGTATCGCCCTTTTATGGCTCGGACGATCGGGTGTTGTTTACCTCTGATAGGCCCATCACCAACCTGAGCCACCACTACCCGCCGCTGGATGAATATGAATCTTCACCGACAGTGGTGGCGATTTACAGCCTTAATCCGGCCACCGGCAATTTGTTTCTCGTGCAGCATTCTCCCAGCGGCTCTTTCAGTCCGTTTGTGGATAGTTTTGGTCGCATTCTGTTTATTAAATGGGATCACCTGATACGCGATCAGCAAGTCTACCCTGGCGGTCAATTTCAGCCAGTGACCTATGCCAGTGAAGCAGCGGGGGCCGCCAGCGTGTCAGGTAATGAAGCATCGCTAGAGTCCGAAATTTTTCCTGAGCCCCGGTTTGATTTGGGCAACAACATGAACACTCCCTACGGCAAGCTTAACGAGCATGTGTTCAATCACTTTATGCCCTGGGAAGTAAACCAGGATGGCACAGGAGAATTGTCGCTAAATCATATTGGCCGCCACGAACTCGGCTTGAGTTATACCCACGCGAGTTTTAACAGTGACAATAATCTGACCTACAGCGGCTCGCCCTCGGGATCTGCCGCTAATACTTATAACGTACGTGCGCCCGGTGGCATCTTTCACATGAAAGAAGATCCACGCACGCCGGGGCGCTATTACTTCACCCAGGCACCTGAGTTTGCCACCGCCAGCGCGGGCGATATTTTGACGATGGAATCCGGCGCACCGGGTGTGAATCCGGAGCAAATGATTGTTCGGCGTTTAACGAATCGCAACAACATAGGCCACGCCCGTGATCCATTGCCCACATCCGATGGTCGCTTGATTGCTTCGGTCACTACCCAAACCGGCGGCACCATCAGTGCCAGTGGTGCGCCTTTCCGTTTAGCCGTTTTGCAAGCATCCGGGCAGCAGCACACAGTGAGTGGATTACTCACTGACGGCATTCCCCACGGCAGTGGATTTTTGTGGGAGTTGGAAGCAGTGGAAGTCGCTCCGCGCGAGCGCCCGCCTCTGCGCACCATGGAAAGCGTGCCCAGTGTCGAACGTGGCGTATTTACACAAAAGGGCGTGAGTCTCGGTGACATGCAAAATTGGCTGGCAGCACGCAATCTGGCCTTGATTGTGATTCGCGACGTGACCTCGCGCGATCGCGCTGATCGCCAACAGCCGTTTAATTTGCGCGTTCCCGGCGGTGTATCAAAAACGCCGCGAGGCGGCACTGTGTACGACGTACCTCATTTGCAAATATTCCAAGCCGAATACGTGCGCGGCTACAACATTGGCAATCGAACCGGGCGTCGCCCTCTGGCGCGCACCCTGCCCGCTTCAGTTCCCGCCATCCCTCATAACGGCCCGGAAAGTAGCGTTATCGTTGCTCCTGATGGTTCAGTGGCGGCCTTTGTGCCTGCAAGACGCGCCCTCACCTGGCAGCTCACCGATGCATCCGGTGTAGGCATAGTGCGCGAACGCAATTGGGTTTCTTTTCAACCCGGCGAAATTCGCAGCTGCACTTCGTGCCATGGCGTTAATCATCGCGATCAAACCAATCAAAGCGCTCCGCAAAACCAACCACAAGCACTTGGCTTGCTGTTGGATTACTGGAAGCAGCTTTAAGACTTACTCAGTACTTTTTATCTCAAGGAATTTTCGAATGAATGTTTTTAACCGAAAGTCGCTATCACTGACGCTATTAATATCAGCGCAAATTTTTGCAAACGGCGCTATGGCGAATTCGTCAATTGTTGATCGCAACGGCAATGGATATATCGAAATCAACAATTTGGATGACCTCAACGAAATTCGTCATGACTTAAACGGTACTTCGCTGCGTGGCAGCAGCCTTGGTTGCCCAACCAGCGGCTGCTCTGGATATGAACTGACGCGCGATCTGGATTTCGACACCAACGGCAATGGTGTGATTGATAGTGGGGATTGGAATGGAGGAGCTTCCTGGGTACCTATTGGCGATGGTTTGAATCCCTTTAAAGCAACCTTTACGGGTCAAGGGCACATAATCAAGAATCTTCACATCGCCTTCAATGGAGGCACGTCACCAAGTGCCTTTGGACTTTTTGGCTACGCCCAGGACGCCTACATTGGTTTTGTCCGATTGGAAGGTGCGCGTGTCACTATCGCTGGCGGCCCGGGAGCCTATAGAGTTGGCAGCCTAGCGGGTTCAGTAAATAACACCCGTGTTATTGATGTTTATGCTTACAACTCACAGGTAACTGCCAATACCGCCAGTTGGTTAGGTGGCGTCATAGGCCATGCCGCTAGTTCAACGATTGCCCAGCTACGATTTACCGGTGAAGTCATCAACAGCAATTCAAACTCCGATACTTCGAGGGCGGGTGGCCTTGTCGGGAATTTAGTATCGTCGACTGTTTCAACCAGCTACGTAAAAGGCTCTGTCACAGCTGCACGAGCAGCGGGACTTGTCAACGAGTCCTATAACTCAGGTATCACCAGATCTCTGAGCAATGTCTATGTGACGGCTAAAGTGTCCGCCGCAGGATTCGCAAACGTCGTTGAATACAATCAGCATGGGCCCAACTCCGCCAACAATCCCAATCACTACGTTATTAGCGACAACTATACTTTGGGATCAGTGAGTCTGGAGGCGAATACCGCAGGCGGATTTATCAATGTGATGAATGCGTTAGGTGGCGCCACCGCAAGCCTACGCAATAATTACGCGAAAAATGCTATCGAAAATCGCGTAACGGGCGCTCGTTGGGCCAACTTCATTCGCCATGCCGACGCGACACTGACCGTATCAAACAACTACTGGGTTACCAATCCGCAAGGTACTACTCTACCAACCGGGTTAACCAATCTGACCGCTGGTGGATATCTCCTCGAAGACCTTCAATGCCCCAATAGCTGGCCGCAAAATCCAGCTTGTCGCTATCCCTCGCTATTCAATAATTGGGGCTTGTCCTGGATCTACGGAACAGATCAGGATTTGCCCGCACTCTCAATGCCGATCAACCATCCCTGGATAAGCACCGACAAACCGGACGCCTCAGGCGATCACGAAACGCTGGAGAGAGCTGCTCGCCATTTTCCTGAATTTTCTTGTCAAGATCCCGGATCCTTTATTGCGAAGGAAAAAAAGACCTCCAATCATTTTTATCGCTTCGCCCATGAGTCGCCACAGAACTTCCATACCTTTAACGCAAGGCAGGGGTTGCTCTGTAAAAACGCCGATCAAACCAACGGCGTATGTCGCGACTATCAAGTGAGATACCGCTGCGATGACACAAAGGTTGGTGGCGGCATCTATTGGACGAACTGGATCAATAACAGCAGGCCAGATGCCTACGGCGACGATGAACGACTCCCCGCCAGATCGTCGCGCAGCTTTTGCATCGCTGGAGACCCCACCGCCATAGAAGCGGGGATATCCGACGACAATTCATTTTTTGTATTGGGCCCACCGCAGAAGCTGAATAGATTCAGCACAACCAGAGGGCTGACCTGCCTTAATAGCGATAACAAATGCAAGGACTATGAAGTGCGGATGAGTTGTTCACTGATCGGAGATCGGTAAGAGACTTTATCTGACGCGAAGAGAAAGTGTTAGTCAACTGACAACGAGGCACACTAGACATGAGATTTTTAAACGGCACGCGCAAGCATTCCAGATTTTCACTGGTGACGTCATTAATACTATCCAGTATTTTAGCTGGGTGCGGCGGCGCACCCGCTGAAGAAACTCCAGGTGCCAACTCGAGCGCACCCAGGGTGAGCAGTTCAAGCCGGGTGTCATCTTCTTCAACAATATCTTCGGTGAGCAGTGTTGTCTCGTTGGTGTCGAGCACCAGCTCATCAGTGTCAAGCTCGTCATCAAACATCACCAGCGCTTCCTCGGTCAGTTCATCTTCACCGCGATCCAGTTCGTCGAGATCTTCGCGATCTTCGTCGAGTCAGATTTCGTCGAGTCCAGTGTCGTCCAGTGTGAGTTCGGAAATTGGTAGCTCGTCATCCGAACCGAACGTCTCCAGTTCCAGCAGTAATTTGAGTGAATCGAGTTCAACTGTGTCCAGCCAGAGCAGTGCCTCACCGCCACCGCCACCGCCAATTACCTGCCCCAACAATAATTGTGGCTTGGGTTCTGATTGGTGGCCAAACAAAGCGAGCGACCAAAGCAGCAATAGCCATACACCTGCTGGCTCGAATATCAGTGATTTTAGAGCAGAACATATAACACCTTATGGCGGATGGTTTACCTTGACCGCGCCGTCCAATCAGCAATATGGATGGGACATGATTATTTGCTGGTCTACCAGCCAAGCGGGGCTGGATAGCGATTCGCAAATGATCGCTGCCAAATCCGCCGGCCGTTGTACACAGTTCGATAACCTGCCGGTATCGCGCGGCAAAAAAGCGCCGGATATGATAGTGACTGCCATGCAGCCCGGCACTACCTACTACCTACGCGCTGCTGGCTATCTCGGCTGGAACAACTCAATCGACGCCGATAAATCCAATGTTATTCGCATGACCACCAAAGCCAATCCCGCTGTGACCATCAGCAATGAGCATCCACGCTTGATGATTACCAGCGCTCAATTGGATCAGCTTAAGAGCCGCTACAACGCGGGAGATTCCCGCACGCTTTATTGGTTTAACAAGCTAAAAGCTGGCGTAGATTCTGCACTCGCGGGTAGTGCCTGGAGCCCATCGTCTTACGCGAATGGATCAGCCATTCT
>CBFGWO010000095.1:0-13334 GCA_965652595.1 uncultured Cellvibrio sp.
CGAGCGCGGATGCCTGGTGTCGACATGGAAGATCCTTGGGCGGTGTGGGAGTTAAGAGCCTACCAGCTCCGGAGGCGGGCGCACAGTCGGAAACTGGCACCCCAGCCCCCCAACGCATACAATCCACTTCCTCAATAATTCCACGCGCATTTAAGGGAAAGCCCCACCCTCATGACCGACGCCGATCTCTCCATCCACACCCCCATGATGCAGCAATACCTGCGCATCAAAGCCCAACACAAAGACGAGCTGGTGTTCTACCGCATGGGCGATTTTTACGAGCTCTTCTTCGACGACGCCAAAAAGGCCGCCGAGCTGCTGGATGTGACCCTCACCGCGCGCGGTAAAAGCAATGGCGAGCCCATTCCCATGGCGGGCATCCCCTTCCACGCCGCCGACGGCTACCTGGCCAAGCTGGTGAAGGCCGGGGTTTCTGTGGCCATCGTCGAGCAAATCGGCGACCCGGCCACCAGTAAAGGGCCGGTGGAGCGCAAGGTGGTGCGTATCGTCACCCCCGGCACGGTTAGCGACGAAGCTCTGTTGGATTCCCGCCGCGACAATTTGCTGGTGGCCTTGCATCAGGCGGGCGAGACCTTTGGTATCGCCTCCCTGGATATGGCGAGCGGTCGTTTTTTGGTGCTGGAGGTCGAGGGGCTGGAATCTGCGCTGGGCGAGTTGCAGCGGCTAAACCCGGCGGAGCTGTTGATCAGCGACCATGTGACCACCCCCGCGCTGGTGGAGAACCGCAAAGGGCTGCGCCGTCGCGGGCCTTGGGAGTTTGATCTTGAAACTGCCGAGCGCTTGTTGATTCAACAATTTGCCGTTAAAGACCTGGCCGGTTTTGGCTGCGACCATTTAAAAGCCGCCCTCTGCGCCGCCGGTTGCCTGCTCAGCTACGCACGCGAAACCCAGCGCACCGCCCTACCCCATGTGCGCAGCCTGGCCCATGAAAACCGCGACGAGGCGGTGATTATGGATGCCGCTACCCGCCGCAACCTGGAGCTGGATACCAACCTCAACGGCGGCGATGAGCACACCCTGTTTTGGGTGCTTAACCGCTGCGCCACCAGCATGGGCAGCCGTCTGCTGCGCCGCTGGCTAAATCGCCCACTGCGCGATATCGCGCTGCTGCGCCATCGCCAGGGCGCCATCGCCGAGCTGCAACAAAATTACGCCTTTGAGGTGGTTAACGGCATCCTCAAGCGCGTGGGCGACATGGAGCGGATTCTCGGTCGCCTGGCGCTGCGTTCGGCCCGCCCGCGCGATCTGTCGCGGCTGCTGATGTCTATAGCCACCTATCCGGAACTGCAAACAGAGCTGGCCAGCAAGCAGGCGCCGCAGCTGCGTGTGCTGGCTCAACAGATTTCCACTTTTCCGGCGCTGGTGGATTTACTCAGCCGCGCCATTATCGACAACCCGCCGGTAGTGATTCGCGATGGCGGCGTGATCGCCGAAGGCTACGACGCCGAGTTGGATGAGCTGCGCAATATCAGCACCAACGCCGGCCAGTATTTGGTGGATCTGGAAACCCGCGAGCGCGAGCGCACCGGCATCCCAACCCTGAAAGTGGGTTACAACCGCATCCACGGTTACTACATCGAACTCACCAGCGCCCAATCCGAGAAGGCACCCGCCGACTATGTGCGCCGTCAGACGCTGAAAAACGCCGAGCGCTATATCACCCCGGAACTCAAAACCTTTGAAGACAAGGCCCTCTCCGCCCAGAGCCGCGCCCTGGCGCGCGAAAAGGCGCTCTACGAAGAGCTGATCGATATCCTCAACCAGCAGTTGCTCCCCCTGCAGGATTCCGCCGCGGCGGTGGCCGAGCTGGATGTGACCGCCACCCTGGCTGAACGCGCCGACGCGCTGGGCTTTGTGCGCCCCGAGCTGAGCGAATCCCCCGGCATAGACATCACCGCTGGCCGCCACCCGGTAGTGGAGCAGGTCACCAGTGCGCCCTTTGTGCCCAACGACCTGGCGTTCAGCCCAGAGCGTCATATGCTGATCATCACCGGCCCCAACATGGGCGGTAAATCCACCTATATGCGCCAGGCGGCGCTGATTACCCTGCTGGCCCAGGTGGGCAGTTTTGTACCTGCCCAGGCGGCGCACATAGGGCTGGTTGATCGCATTTTTACCCGTATTGGCTCCTCCGACGATCTGGCCGGTGGCCGCTCCACCTTTATGGTGGAGATGACCGAAACCGCCAATATCCTGCACAACGCCACCGAGCGCAGCCTGGTGTTGATGGACGAAATCGGGCGCGGCACCAGCACCTTCGATGGCCTCTCCCTGGCCTGGGCTTGCGCCAAGCATCTGGCGGAAAAAGTGCGCGCCTTCAGCCTGTTCGCGACCCATTATTTTGAAATCACCAACCTGCCGGAGACGGTGCCCGGTATCGTCAACGTTCACCTCAACGCCACCGAGCACAAGGACAACATCGTATTTCTGCACAAGGTGCAAGAAGGGCCAGCGAGCAAGAGTTACGGCTTGCAGGTAGCCAAGCTGGCGGGTATTCCAGCAGAAGTGCTGCACGAAGCTCAGGCGCAATTGCACCTACTGGAAAAGGGCGAACACCCCCACAGCGTAAAAACCTCGTTGGAAGATTACAGCGAGCGGAATTCGGTTAGAGAAGCCACACCCCCAGCAATCACTGTAGTGCCCCCCACATCAGAGGCGGCCAAAGTCGAAACACCCCTGCAATCCGGCCTGTTTGACGCCCTGCCCAACCCGGCCCTGGATGCCCTGAAGAAAATTAACCCGGACAACCTCAGCCCGCGCGAAGCCTTGGAGCAGTTGTATCGCTTGAAAGAGCTTTATGCCAAAGGAAAGTAGAGAATAATTCTCATTAAATTTTGAGGGGTAGCAAGTCAGACACGCCGCAGGGATAAGCCCTACCCAAAAACGGCAAGGGAGTTTAGAATGCGCCCCTTTCTATCGAAACGACGTCTTCGCTTGTAAAACGCCGTCCTTGAAATCAGCGATTTGTGGAGTCACCTATGACTTTTGTGGTTGGGGAAAATTGCATCAAGTGTAAGCACACCGACTGTGTTGAAGTATGTCCGGTGGACTGTTTTTACGAAGGCCCCAATTTTTTGGTGATTCATCCAGACGAGTGCATTGACTGCGCCCTGTGCGAACCCGAGTGCCCCGTAGACGCCATTTTTTCTGAGGATGAACTACCGGAAGATCAAGCCGTGTTTCTGGAGCTCAATGCTGAACTGGCAGAGGTATGGCCCAACATCACGGAGAAGAAAGATGCTCCGGAAGATCACGCCGAATGGGATGGTGTTCCCGGTAAGCTCCAGCATCTGGAGCGCTGATACACGGCTCCATATTGGAGACATAAAAAAGGCAGCCTCGCTGCCTTTTTTTATGTCTCCAGAGTAGATCAAGCGCTAAATAACGCCTCGCTGTCCAAACCTTGCTTTTCCATAATGTCGCGCAGTCGTTTCAAGGCTTCCACCTGAATCTGACGCACGCGCTCACGGGTTAAACCAATTTCGTGACCCACCTCTTCGAGGGTGCTGACTTCGTGACCGCGCAAACCAAAGCGACGGGCAAGCACTTCGCGTTGTTTTTCCGTCAGCTCTTCCAACCACTGATCCAGGCTCGCCGTCAGATCACTGTCTTGCAGCAAGGCCGCCGGATCAGACACCTGGGTGTCCGCAATGGTGTCAACGATGGTTCTGTCAGACGAAGAGCCCACGGGCGTATCCACTGAGGTCACACGCTCGTTAAGCCCAAGCATCCGCTCAACATCAGCAACCGGCTTGTCGAGCAGACGCGCAATTTCTTCCGGTGTAGGTTCGTGGTCAAGTTTTTGCGCCAGCTCGCGCGCAGCACGCAAATAAACATTCAATTCTTTAACCACATGAATCGGCAGACGAATGGTACGCGTTTGATTCATGATGGCGCGTTCAATGGTTTGGCGAATCCACCAGGTGGCATAGGTAGAAAAGCGGAAGCCGCGCTCAGGATCAAACTTTTCAACCGCGCGAATCAGGCCGAGATTGCCCTCCTCAATAAGGTCGAGCAGCGCCAACCCGCGATTCACATAGCGACGTGAAATTTTTACCACCAAACGCAGGTTACTTTCGATCATGCGCTTGCGCGCCGCCTCGTCACCCTTGAGCGCTTTGCGCGCAAAGAAGACTTCTTCTTCGGCAGACAGGAGTGGGGAAAAACCAATTTCGTTAAGGTAGATCTGAGTTGCATCGAGTGTCTTATTAAACTTGTCGTCAATAATTCGCTCGTTAGCCCCCAGAACAGCGGGCTTGACCTCTTCGTCATCGCTCTCCATCAAGAGCTCGTTTTCGTCAACATCAATATCCGACATTACAAAAACATCGTCGCGGTCAATAGTGGTGGGATCCCTGTTTTCTATAGTCATTTTTCGCCCCTCATTATCAGTTATGCAGACCGGTGTAACCGCTTTTACCGAGCCGACTACTCACAAGCTGTACTTGGACTCGTTTATATCATTGAGTTCTAAATAGGGTTGCTTCTTACATCCGCGCTATATTTACAGTTCACCCATGACAAATCAACGCCTGGGTAGATATTTCATTGGATCGACCGGCGATCCCCCACGACGAATTTCAAAATGAAGCTTGACCCTGTCAGTACCGCTTGAACCCATATCGGCAATTCGCTGCCCCGCTTTAACCCAATCACCTTCATTAACCAGCAATTTATTGTTGTGCGCATAAGCGCTTAGGAAGGTGTCGTTGTGCTTAATAATGAGCAGTTTGCCGTAACCACGCAGCCCTGTGCCCGCGTAAACCACCTGGCCAGACGCTGCTGCAAGGACAGGCTGTCCCAAATTGCCAGCGATATCAATACCCTTATTCAGACCCGTTTGACCCTGAAATCCGGCTATCAGCTTGCCCTGACTGGGCCACTGCCATTGGGGCGTGCCAGCCGCCATAGGTTGGGGTGGCGTTGACGAGGAAGCAGGTGTTCTGTTTTCAGAACGGCTGCTGGTTTGGGGCGGCGTTGACGGTGGACGGGCAACACTGGCGGGAGGCGTTGCCGCTGGCGTGGTAGCCGGCGACGTTCCCTGACGAGGGCGGGTTGCCATCGGCGGCGGAGTGCTCACAGATGGTCTCGCAACTGCTGGTCTGTCAGTCATTTTTTTATCGGGTAACGGAGCAGTTGCTAACCGGATTCGCTGCCCGGGGTAGATGGTGTAAGGGGGAGAGATTCGGTTGTGTTGCGCCAGCCCGCGATAATCCAGCCCGTAGCGCCAGGCAATGGAATAGAGGGTGTCACCCCGGGTTACCACATGTGTGTGAGCCTGTGATTTGGAGCCTATACGACGACTCGGGGGTTGATCGCGATCAGCAACCTGGGCGGCCTGGTAGTTACCACAAGCTACCAGCAGAGAAGACAAGATCAAAATATTGATCACTGCAAGAGCTAGCTTTATCACTGATAAGAACCAGTGCACCATAAAAAATACTCTGCCAGGACTAGGTAGATACTGACGCCTTTATATGAATTTGCGCTTAATAAACCGGCCTTATTATAAAAATATCTAAATTTTTTATAGCTGAGGGTATAAAAACGCACGCGTTTGGAGCCGATTCCGACCCAGGGGATTATAAACGCCCTATTTTGCCGCAGCTTTCTTGCCCCAATGAGCAACTGCCTCAAGTGCCAGCACCAGGATAAACCCCGCCACCGCCAATCCAACCACCGCCCAAGTGTGCGGCTCACCCACCAGCGCAGCAAAATCCCCCGGCAATAGATTAGCCTGGCTAAGCGGTACTTCCTTGCCATGGCGATCGACAAAGGTTTCCAGGGTTTGTTTCCAGGGCCAGACAATATTGAGCGATCCAAACAAAAAGCCGGTGAGCAGTGCCAGGGTCACATCATGGTAGCGATGCAGCAGCCAGGAAAGAAAATGGGAAAAAAGTAGCAAGCCCAACACACAGCCCGCGACAAAACTGCCAATAATCAGCAGATCAAATTCCGTCAGGGAGCGCAAAATAAAGGCGTACATGCCCATCAGCAACAACAAAAAACTGCCAGAGATCCCCGGCAGGATCATGGCGCAAATGGCGATGGCACCAGCGCCAAAAGCCATCCACCACTCACCCGGCAACTGCACCGGGCGGGCAACAGAAATGGCCAGCGCGATAGCAGCACCAATCAGCAACGCCACCCAAATACCTGGCTGGCGCAGGGGCAACTTACGGGCGATATAGAGGCTGGAGGCCAGCACCAAGCCGAAGAAAAAGCCCCACACCAGTAACGGATGATGCTCCAGACAATAGGTAACAGCCTTGGCAAGGGAAACCAGGCTAAGAATCACACCCGAGAAAAGTGTCAGCAGAAAGCTGCCGTTAATGTGCCGCCAGAAAGCAAGAAAGCCCTGGCGATACCACACCAACAGTGCCGCTGGAGTAAGGCTGCGGAGAGAGTCGATTAACTCTTCATAGATACCGGTAATAAAGGCCACTGTGCCACCAGACACACCCGGCACTATGTCAGCGGCCCCCATGGCCATTCCTTTGAGAAACAAGAGGCCGTACTTTTTCACAATCACTCCTAAAGGCTGGTGCCTGGCACCAGGGGAACAAAACGCACAGGCTCAAGCACCTGGGTTATGAATTTATCGGATTCGTCGTCGCGGATGATGAGATGCAGATGCTGCTCTCCCGCTCCGACGGGTATCACCAAAACACCACCGGGTGCCAGCTGAGCCAGCAATTCGTCGGGAACCACCGCCGGTGCAGCGGTGCTCAAAATGGCTTCAAAGGGGCCTTCTTCCGGCCACCCAAAACCGCCATCGGCGTGACGCAGTTGTACATTGCGCAGTCCCAGTTGGCGCAACCGCTCGCGGGCCTTGTCTTGCAGGGGCTTGATCCGCTCAACGCTGTACACCTGGGGCACCAGTTGGGCGAGGATGCAGGTTTGATAGCCAGAGCCGGTGCCCACTTCAAGTACGCGGTTGAGTTTGCCCGCCGCGCCCAGGAGTATCTCAGTCATGCGCGCGACTATGTAGGGTTGGGAGAGGGTTTGGCCGTAGCCTATGGGGAGCGCCGTGTCTTCGTAGGCGCGATGGGCCAGGGCTTCATCAAGAAACAAGTGGCGCGGGGTGTTGCGGATAATATCCAGCACCCGCAGGTTGGAAACACCTTGGTCGACCAACCGCTGGATCAGCCGCTCGCGCGTGCGCTGGGATGTCATACCGACCCCCTGCATTAACAGATTACTCACACAGCCCTCCCGCGTTTCTTCTTGATTCACTGCCTGGATTTTATGGGGACGCCTGGCCATGCGGGCCAAAAAGCGCGCCAACTATAACACAGTCTCCGAGTCACCCATGCCTTCTGAATCCCCGTCATCCGGCAGTTGTAGCTGCGCCAGCTCGCGCAGTAGGGCTGTGGCAAATTGGCCCGGCGCCAGTTCGAATACCATCAGCAAATCAGTGCCTTGCCAGTGCCAATTAAAGTCCTTTGGCAAGAGTTGCAGGGGGCGTCTTTCCTGTTGCAGTCCTTGATGTTCCAGCCAATTGAGCCAGTCGCCCCAAGACGCCAGTACCCGACTTTCAAGGTCAGCGCAGTCGCCCGTCACCTGGGGCCTGCCCCTGCCCCAAAGGGGACCGTCGGCGTGATCCTGCCCCAGCAAGGGCTGCTGCCAGTTGCCACTGCTGACCCGCTCGGCCAGCACCTGATTAAACAACCAGGAGCGCGCTGCTGATAGCAGCATGCCTTTGGCTGGAGAGCGGTCTTGCGAGAAGCGCCCGCGCGACTTTCTACGACCCTGGCTGGCCTTCTCACTCGGCGGCCTTTGCTGGGCACTAGCCACCAAGGCATCTACCTGTCGCAGGTTATTAGCCTCCCGGCCAAAGCGCTGCTCGCCAAAATAGTTGGGCACACCGGTGCGCTGGATATGGCTTAAACGCACCTCAAGCTGCGCCTGCCAATCCTCCCGTTCAACCAGCGGCGCCAAATCTCTTAAGCGAATGACAAAGCGGTTAGCGGCGTGGTCGCCGGGGCGCAGCTTGTGGGTATGGCGACCACTGGCCAGCAGTTCAACATCGGCCAAAGACCAACTGGCCCAATCTGGTGCCGAACGACCAGGGAGATAAATACTGAACCACTGACTGGTTACCGCGCGGCGATCCTTGCGTCCGGCGTAGCCCAAGTCTTTGGACGACACCCCGGCAAACTTGGCCAGTTGCTCTGCTACCCATGCGGTATTGGCGCCGCGTTTGCGCAGATGGACATACAGATGCTCGCCCTCACCCGCCAGCGCAAAACCCAGCTGCTCATCTACCTGAAAATCTTCCGGCTGCACGCGAAAACCGGCGCGCACCTGGGGCTCGCCCAGGGCGAAGGGAAAGGCCAGGGAAAACTCTCGCGTCTCAGACATGATTGGCAAAGAATTCCAGGAAGCGATCTTCGAGCCAGTAGCAGCCGGTCGACGATATAAAGCCCACATGGCCGCCGCTACGGCTGATTTCGAGGGTGAAGTGGGGGTTGTCTTGCGCCAGTTGACGCGGGAAGCAGGGCTCACCAAAGAAGGGGTCGTTAAGCGCATTCACCAGCAGTGTGGGTACGCGAATATCGGCGAGAAAAAAGCGCGAGCTACAGGCAGCGTGATAGGCCACAGCATCACCAAAACCGTTGAGAGGGCCAATGTAGGTGTTGTCGTAGTCGCGCATACGATGGATGCCGGCCATGGGCGTTAGATCTATGTGCCCGGGAAACTTGCGCGCTTTGGCCGCCAACCGCTGCTTCATGTCACGCAAAAAACGCTGGCGATAAATCCAGTTAAAAAAACTATCGAGGGTATCCACGCAGTTGGACAGATCCGTTGGAACCGAGGCGGCACAAACCGCCTTGACGCCTCGTTGCCTGGCGCGGGCACCCTGCTCACCCGCCCATTTGAGAGTGATATTGCCGCCCAGCGAAAAGCCCACTAGGTAGATGCAGTGATAACCCAGTCCCTCTGCCCAACCAACCACATCGTCCAAGTCCGCGCTGCTTCCTGAGTGGTACATGCGGTAGGTGAGGTTGTCTTCCGGGCCACAGCCGCGCAAATTCCAGGCCAGCACCTCGTAGCCCGCCGCCAGGGCGGATTTGGCCATACCCAGCATATAGGGCTGGCGAGCGCTGCCCTCCAAACCGTGGGTGAGAATCATCAACGGTGGCTTGTGCTCTGCCGGAGGCTGGGAATAAAAATCCGCGGTGGTGCGGTCGCCATCGGCGAAAAATATATCCACCCCCTTGCCGCTCAAGAGCACCTTACGCAGGGTCGGCAGCAGGGTTTGCAAGTGTCCGCCGGGTAGCCAGAAGGGCGAGCGAAAATGTGAGTGAATTAAGGGCATAGCGTTCTTTTTACACTCACTTAAGCCTTGCCCACCGTCTGTAACAGCACCACGGCCTGAGCCGCTATGCCCTCTTCACGACCGGTAAAACCCAGGCGTTCAGTAGTAGTGGCTTTGACGTTTATCTGATCTGGTGTCGCCTCAAGGTCAGCGGCGATGCGCTCCACCATGTGGGGAATATGGTTAGCCATGCGCGGCGCCTGGGCGATGATGGTCATATCCGCGTTTACGAGCCGCCAGCCCTTGGCTTTTACCCTGGCGTAAACCATGCGCAGCAGCGCGCGGCTATCGGCGTTGCGGTATTGGATATCGGTGTCGGGAAAATGCTTGCCGATATCCCCCAGAGCGGCAGCGCCCAGAAGGGCATCGCAGAGGGCGTGAAGGAGCACGTCCCCGTCTGAGTGAGCAATCAACCCTCGGCTATGGGGAATTACCACGCCGCCAATCACAATTTTGTCGCCCTCGCCGAAGGCGTGCACATCATAGCCCTGACCAATTCTCATGGGTTTTCCTCTTCACCAGATGGGCGCGTGGCCTCTGCCTGCTGTGCGAGAATCCAGCGCGCCAGCTGCAGGTCTTCAGCACGGGTGACCTTCAGATTGTCGGTGTGACCCTGGACGATCAAGGGCGTGTGACCGAAGGCTTCCACGGCTGAGGCTTCGTCGGTCACCACTGGGGGGTCGGTGAGCGTCGAGTCGTGGGCCAGCGCCCTTGCCAGGCAATTGTGCAGCAACCCATAGCGAAATACCTGGGGCGTTTGTGCCTGCCAGAGGTTGCTGCGATCCTGGGTTGCCACAATGCGGTTGTCACTCACTTGCTTGAGGGTATCGCTGACCGGAACCCCCAAAATGCCACCAACCGGATGCTTTGCCAATGCTGTGCGCAGCCGTGCGATATCCACCAGACGCACACAAGGTCGAGCAGCATCGTGCACCAGAACCCAGTCGTCGGCTCGGGCCTTGTCGGCAAGATACAACAAGCCCTTGAGCACCGAATCCGCCCTTTCGCGACCACCATCAACCACATGAATACGCGGATCGGCGCTCAGGGGCAGGCTTGACCATTGGCTGTCGTTGGGGCTGAGCACCAGCACCAGCCCGGCAATATCCGGCAACTGCAACAGACGTTCGAGTGTGGTTTCCAACAGGGTCTTATCGCCCAGCGGCAGATATTGCTTGGGCAGGCTGGCACCCATACGGCTGCCACTGCCAGCGGCGGGCACCAAAATCCAGGAAGAGACAGATGAAGCGGAGGTCATGAAAAATACGGCAGGTATGGCATCAGCGCGAGTCCTTAAGCACCATAAAAAAGGTTTCGCCTTTTTTGATCATGCCTATGTCGTTGCGCGCCCGCTCTTCGATAGAGTCCAGGCCATTTTTGAGATTATCGACTTCAACCGCCAATATGCGGTTGCGCTCACGCAGTTGATCGTTTTCTGCTTGCTGCCGGTGAATTTCGCCTTCAAGGCGCGCCACATCGGCAAGGCTGCCTTCACCCACCCAGAGTCGATACTGGAGCGCGGCAATGACAATCAGCAAGAGGGCGATCATCCATTTCATAGCGGTTTTTTGTTTGGAAGAGTTGCCGCATCTTACACCAAGGCAAGCGCGACCAAAACCCGCCGTTCAAAAACAACACCCAGGCTCAACAGAACGCCAAGCAAAAAAAACAATAGCCCCGCAGGGCTATTGTTGGTGACACACAAAGAGCTGAATTATCAGGCTTTGAATTCCGCGCGACCACGATAGGCTGCGCTGGCACCCAGCTCAGCTTCAATGCGCAGCAAGCGGTTGTACTTGGAGACGCGATCCGAGCGACACAATGAGCCAGTTTTGATCTGGCCAGCCGCCGTGGCTACCGCCAGGTCAGCGATAGTGGTGTCTTCAGTTTCGCCGGAGCGGTGAGAAATCACGGCGGTGTAGCCTGCGTCCTGGGCCATTTTGATGGCATCCAGGGTTTCAGACAGAGAACCAATCTGGTTGAACTTGATCAGGATAGAGTTGGCGATTTTCTCGTCGATACCGCGCTTGAGAATTTTGGTGTTGGTAACAAAAAGGTCATCACCCACCAGCTGGACTTTGTTGCCAATCTTGTTGGTCAGGTCGGCCCAGCCAGCCCAATCGCTTTCGTCCATACCGTCTTCGATAGAGATGATCGGATACTTGGCAGACAAGCCCGCCAGGTAGTCGGCAAACTCGGAAGGTGAAAATACCTGGCCTTCACCGGCGAGATCGTATTTGCCGTCTTTGTAGAATTCCGAAGCCGCGCAGTCGAGCGCCAGGGTTACGTTGTCACCCAGCTTGTAACCAGCTTTTTCAACCGCTTCGGCGATCACTTTGAGCGCATCTTCGTTGGAAGGCAGGTTAGGCGCAAAGCCACCCTCATCGCCTACAGCAGTGTTCAGGCCTTTGTCGTGCAGGATTTTTTTCAGGGCATGGAAAATCTCGGCGCCCATACGCAAGGCTTCGGCAAAGGTTTTGGCGCCTACCGGCTGCACCATAAATTCCTGAATGTCCACGTTGTTATCGGCGTGCTCGCCACCGTTGATGATGTTCATCATGGGTACCGGCATGGAGTACTTGCCCGGTGTGCCATTGATGTCGGCGATGTGGGCGTAGAGAGGTACTTTTTTGGAGATGGCAGCGGCTTTTGCAGCAGCCAGCGATACCGCCAGAATGGCGTTGGCACCCAGCACCGATTTGTTATCCGTGCCATCGGCTTTGATCATGGCGTCGTCGAGGGCGCGCTGATTGAGCGCATCCATACCCACCAGCAAGCTCTTGATGGTGGTGTTGATATTATTCACCGCCTTAAGCACGCCTTTACCCAGGTAGCGAGACTTGTCGCCATCGCGCAACTCCAGCGCTTCGCGCGAGCCAGTGGATGCGCCCGAGGGTGCCGCTGCTGCGCCAACAGAACCGTCGGCCAAAATAACTTCGGCGCTAACGGTGGGATTGCCGCGACTGTCGAGAATTTCGAAGGCTTTAATATCAACTATCTTGCTCATGGTTACTCCAGTTACTTGTAAAAATCTTGGAAGGTTAACAATTATTGAATGTCCAGGGTGGGAAAGGATTTCACCAGGTCATCCAGGTTCTTCATCTGCTTCAGGAAGGGCTCCAGCTTGTCGAGGGGCAAGGCGCTGGGGCCATCGCACAGGGCTTTATCCGGATTGGGATGAGCCTCTAAAAATAAACCCGCCAGGCCAATTGCCATACCGGCACGGGCGAGCTCGGCAACCTGGTGGCGGCGACCGCTGGATGCGGCGCCCATGGGGTCACGGCACTGTAACGCGTGAGTCACGTCAAAAATGACCGGGGCACCACCGCTGACTTCGCGCATGGTGCGAAAGCCGAGCATATCCACCACCAGATTGTCGTAGCCAAAATTGGTGCCACGATCGCACAGAATAATTTGATCATTACCGCACTCACGAAATTTTTCGACAATATTTTTCATTTGGCCAGGGCTTAAAAACTGCGGCTTTTTGATATTGATCACCGCACCGGTTTTGGCCATGGCCATCACCAGATCGGTTTGGCGCGCGAGAAAAGCGGGCAATTGGATCACATCGCACACCTCGGCCACAGGCGCGCACTGGTAAATTTCGTGCACGTCGGTAATCACCGGGATGTTAAAAGTGTGTTTGATCTCCTGAAAAATTTTCAGGCCATCATCCATCCCCGGGCCGCGATAGGAATGAATGGAGGAGCGATTGGCTTTATCGAAGGAGGCTTTAAAAACGTAGGGAATACCCAGCTTTTGGGTGGCATTGACATAGGCTTCGGCCACTTGCATGGCCATATCGCGGGATTCAAGCACGTTCATGCCGCCAAAGAGCACAAACGGCAAATCGTTGCCCACGCGCAATTGTTGAATAACTACCTGTTTATTACTCACAGAAAATTCCTTGGTTGTGCAAGCGTCTTAACTTAACAAGCGCCTTAACTTAACAAGCGCTTTAGCTTAAGAAGACGCCTGCTTGCTAGCG
>CBFGWO010000096.1:0-13295 GCA_965652595.1 uncultured Cellvibrio sp.
AGCGTCGGATCGCCGGTCTCGTTGCTAAACGGCAAAACCAGCACTGACTGTGGGCTCGCATCGGTATCAGCAGTGGGGGCTTTTGTATTGAGTAGCCAAAGAGCCAGACTCAATGTGAATGCCAGCGTCAGTGCCAGGGCGCTACCGAGTATCGCCCAGCGCGCTTTTCGCCGGCTTCTTTCAGTGGGCGCGACGGTACCTGCGGTGGCGGGGGCAATCCACTGATAGCCGCGCTGGGAAAAGGTGCGGATAAACACCGGTTGCTGTGCATTGTCTCCCAGTGCCTGGCGCAGCTCGCGAATGCTTTGCGTCAGGGAGCGCTCGCGGTAATCGCCGTGTTGCCAGAGGGTGTCGAGCAGTTCTTCTTTAGTCACCAGGCGCTCGCGGTGCTCCAGTAAATAGGCGAGCAGTTGGGCGAGCTTGTGCCGCAGTACAACCGGTTTTTCGTCCCCGAGGCTCAGCGATCCGCTGCGGCTGTCGAACACAAACTTGTCAAAACACCATAGGGTCATAGCAAATCACGATTTGGGTATAACTTGGTGAACGATTATAACCCTCTGAAAATAAAGTAATAATCTCACCTGCGTACGATTTGACTTGGATTTTACCGCAATTTGACAAGCCCACTCCGGCCTTTGGGTATAACAGCTCCATTCGTTCACTCTTTTGAGGAAACCGCGATGGAACTGGATATCCAGACGGCGCTCTCCGCTGGCGAGATCTCCCCGAGTTTGTTTCTGCTGGTATTTGTCACCGGTCTGCTGACCAGCCTTACCCCCTGCGTCTACCCGCTTCTGCCGGTGAGTGTCGCCATGGTCGGGCGGGTGGCCCGGGGCAGGGCTCATGCACTTGCGCTGGCGTCACTTTATGCACTGGGTCTCGCGCTGGTGTATGCCCTGCTGGGCGTGCTGGCGGCGGCGTCCGGTCAGCTGTTTGGGTCCGTGGCCAGCCATCCTGCCACCCTGACTTTTGCGGCGGTGTTGTGTCTGCTGATGGGTGCGTGGATGCAGGGTTGGCTCAGGCTGCCAGCGGGGTTCGCGAATCTGAGTCAAACCGGCGCTTTCAGTGGCCCGCTGTCGCTGTTGATCGCCGGTGGCCTGTCCGGGTTGGTGATGGCGCCGTGCACCTCACCGGTGTTGGGCATGTTGCTGATGTATGTGGCCGCTCGTGGCGAGCTGGTCGCCGGTGGCTCGCTGATGTTTGTTTTTGCCTTTGGTATGTGCGCTTTGTTGATCGCCGTCGGCACCTTCACCGGGCTCTTGGCCCGCTTGCCTCGTTCTGGCTCCTGGATGCTTTTTCTCAAATCGGCCATGGCGCTGTTGATGGCCTTGGCCGGCTTTTATCTGGCTTTTCTTGCTTGGCAAAACCTATGAGGACTTACCCTATGCCATTTTCGTCAACGTTTAATCGTGCCTTGGGGGCGCTTAGCCTCTGCGCGCTGCTCGCGACGCAGGCCAGCGCTCTGAGCCTCGGGGAGCAAGCGCCTGGCTTTTCTGCAACTACCCTGTCAGGCCAGCCGGTGGCGCTTGCGGAGGCGATCGGCAAGCGGCCGGTGTATCTCAAATTCTGGGCGACCTGGTGCCGCTATTGCGTCTACGAGTTGCCTCACGCCCAGTCACTCTACGACGCCTATGGCGATCAAGTGTTGGTAGTCATGGTGAACGTCGGCCTCAACGACTCCGAGGAAAATATTCGCCGCGTTTACGCCGAAGCGGGAGTGAACCTGCCCACCATTATCGATACCGATGGCGATATCGTCGCCCGCTACGGCGTGGTGGGCACGCCCAACCATGTGCTGATTGACGCCGAGGGTAAGCTGCAGTACCGCACCTTTCTCGCCACCGATGAGCTGGATCGGCAGGTGGCTGAACTGGCTCGGTCCCAGGCTCAAGTCCAGGCTCAATTCCAGGAACAGGAGGCGCGCCCATGAACAAGTGGTTGCTGCTTTTACTGTGTCTGTGCTTTTCGGCCAGGGCCGAACAGCCGCTGACTTCGCTCACCGGTGAGACCATTGCCCTGGACGATTCAACTCCCGTGCACCTGGTGTTTTTTGATTTGTGGACCGCTTACGGCGGCGAGGGGCCGGATAAGCTTGTTGCCAGCCTGCCCGTGTCTTACCGCGAAGAGCATCGCATCGTTTGGGTCCAGCCCCGGTTCAATGTCACAGATGCGCAGGTGCATGAATTTCAGCAGGCTATGCCGGCCTATCGGCCTTTGGTGGTGGATGAAAACTTTCAGCTGATGCGCCGCTATGGGCTTTGGCAAACGCCGGGGCATGTCGTTGTTCACAACTCGCATAAGGTATTCAGCGGGAGCGATAAACAACTCTTGGAGTACTTGGCACAACAAGAGGAGGCGCCATGAAAACGCTACTGATCATTTGCCTGCTGCTGAGCACAGCAGTGCTTGCCGATGAACCCAGCAAAATGCCGCCCACAGCAACCAGCCTAAGCAGCGATGAAATATTACTGACAAAAGGCGAAATCGATTTGGTGTTCCTCGATGCGCTCTGCCCCATGCCGCATTTTCCCGGGTGTGAAAAAGCTATTGCCGACTGGGCACAAGGGTATCGAAAGGGCGTGCACCCGGCCGTGGCCGTGTTCAATGCGCTCTATGTCGATGAGGCAGTTATAAAAGCGTTTGTGCGCAAACACCAGCTGAGCATGCCGGTGGTTGTGGACGCTGACATGACACTGCACCGCGCCCTCAAGATTCACGCGACGCCCTATCAAGTGAGCCTGGACAATGGCGTGATTGTTTATCGCGGCAGTCAGCTCAAGCTAACGAAAAATTAAAGAGGAAAAAACATGCATCACAACGCCAAACTGACAACAACTTCGCGCTGGCTTCACTGGTCGGTTGCCATTGGCATTCTGACGTTACTGGGCACTGGGTTTTATATGTCCACCTTCGAAATCTGGGACCTGTACGACTGGCACAAAACCTTAGGGGTGTTGCTGCTTCTTCTGTTGGCGGCTCGCGCTATCTATCGTTTGCGGCGCGGCTGGCCGACGCCTGCCGGGCGCTACTCGAGGTTGGAACAAACGGCCGCCCGCTGGGTTCACTGGGCATTGCTGCTGGGCGTTTTTTTGTTGCCCATTACTGGGCTCATGTACTCGGGGGCGGGAGGCTTTGGTGTTCCCGTATTCGGTTGGGAGTTGATCCCCTCAAACTATGTTGAGGGCGAGCCTGTGGCCTACAACGCAGCCCTGTCGAACTTCGGGGATAAGGCGCACGAAATTTTGGGATGGCTACTTGCTGCGGTGATAGCGCTGCATGTGTTGGGCGCGCTAAAACATCACCTTTTTGACAAAGACGACACCTTAAGGCGGATGCTGGGTCGTGCTCGCGGCCGGCACTGAATGCGCGATGCATTTTCCCGATTGATGAGAACCGAAAAATGACGATCTTAAGAAAGATTTTTCTAGTCGCAGTGCTAATGGCCAGCCCGAGCTTTGCCGAAACCAAGGGTGAACAACATCTGTTTCATTTTGAAAAAGCTGATGTGGCGCTTGAGGTAGAGGTTTTGTTGCCGGACTCCTACGAAAGAAACCCGAGCGCGCGTTACCCGGTGTTGTACATTCTCGACGGCTTCTGGACAAAAGAGCCTATCCAGAGGTTTTACAGCAATCTCCGCTTCGACAATATGATCCCCGAGGTCATCATTGTCAGCGTGGGTTACCCTAACAGCATTGAAAATGTCGAAGACAAACGCCTTTGGGATTTAACGCATGTTTATGATTCGGGCTTTGAGGCCGGTGGCGGTGCTCCTGTGCTGCTGGAGCTGTTATCAAAGTCGGTGATACCGGCTGTTGACAGTCAGTATCGAACAGACTCCTCCCGGCGGGTATTAACGGGCCATTCGCTCGCGGCATTGTTTACGCTTTATACGATGTATCAAGCGCCCGCTACCTTTACCCACTACGCCGCTATTTCGCCCTCGGCGCTTTGGGCCGATGAAGCTCTGGCACAGCTTGATAGCGCCTACGCCAGCAAACACCGGAGGCTGCCTGCCCAGGTTTATATCACCTACGGCACCGATGAGTACCGGCCCTATGCCGATGCCTTAAGGCGTTATCTGCTGCAGCTGCAGCATCGTGATTACGACGGGTTGGAGTTATCCCTGGCCAGTGTCGAGGGCCTCAGACACGTGGGTATGACCTCTGAGGGATTTCTGCGGGGGATGGTGTGGGCGTTCGCCGATATCAGACCATCGGGTCCCAGCGAGTTTGAGAAAATGAATTTGCAAGCCTTAGAGCGGCGACGGAAATCTGCGAGAGATCGTCTGGCACCTTAACCGGGCATCTGCATAAATGATCTTACTGCCCCTGATATAAGGGGCTCGGCTTACCAGCTTCTTCGGCCTTAAAAATCTTTACACGAATTTCTATCATTTAAATGTTCTCGATAAAAATGGTGCGGTATGACCTTCCCCCCAAAGCGGTCGCAGGGCTTTAATCGGAAACGTAGACGGGATACAGATGTTTCCGAAACCAATCTGCTATCTCCCGCAGTGCCTCATGATGTTGTTGGCTCAGTCCGTGGTTGCCGTCATCGTAAATGATCAGTTTGTAGGGGTGGTCAGCTGACTGCAATTTGGCTGCGAGATTTAATGCGTTGTCCACGCGAACGTTCTTATCCTTGTTTCCATGCAGAATTAACATGGGTGCTTTCGACTGTAGTTGGTCCAACCAATACACCACTGATCGGTCTATTAAAGCTTGCTGCTTGTTTGTCGCATAGTCTGGAATGCGCTTGCTAAATACCCTTTGTTCCATTTCTGGCCGGACACCAGATTGCTGTTCTGCCCACAAATCTGTTGGAGCACCTAATACAGCTATCGCTGAAAATCGCGGCGAGTTTTTGGCGGCTAAAAATGACATAAATCCACCGCGACTCTGCCCGTATAGTCCGATGTGTTGACTGTCGACACCCTCTACTTCATCGATAATATTAAGCAGCGCAAGAACGTCGTTAATATCGCTGCCGCCGAATTCATCGGAGCCATTATTCTCTATCGGCGACGAGCCTCTATACTGGCTGGCAATTACAAAAAATCCTTCTTTTGCCAGCGGCAAGATGTGTCGAATCATCGTGCCTTGATGGATATTTCCAAAGCTGGCGTTGCCGCCTCGATTGAAAACAATTGCGGGAATATCTTCCGATACCTGTTTGGGAGCGGCGTAGACGCCTTCAATATTCAAGCCGTCTACACGATAGATAAAGCGTTTGCAAACAAGATTTTCACGATAGTCTTCATAGGTGGTCGCGGGGAAATCATGCTCTATCCGTTGCCTAAAATCTTCTGATGCTCGTTCGCCCATAAACTCCTGTATCCAGGTCGCGTAGTCAAGAGCGGGATTAAAGCAGTCACTTTGATCTAGTATTAACGGAGAGTTAAGCGTAATGCTTTTTCTTTTCGGGGAATCAGATTGTGGTGCGAAAACACATGCAGATAACAAGCTGGCAATAGTAATTATTCTAATAATAGCAAGCATTGGGACACTCCTATGTCTTTGGGTTTTGGTGCTTGACCTATAGGTGTTGATTTCACACACGAGTGTGTTTTGCGCGATAAAAAGAGCCGTGTAAAAAAGGCGTTACTGCCCCTGATACAAAGGATTGAGCCCCGCTTCTTCTTTTTGTTTATCGCGTTTGTCTTTTTTGCAGGCGTAAATCGCCTGTAAGAGTTCGCCGCAATCCCAGTCACTTTTTAAATTGCCGTAGAGCGCTGAATCCAGCTTAAGCAGCTGCTCGTGCAGCGTCGTGCTTTGGGTTTGTGCGGCTAGGGCTTGCAGGCTGTGAAGGTTGGGGTTGTGAAAATGCAGTCGCGCCCAGGTGAGCACGGCTTTGCGCAGCGCAGGATAATTTTTATCGGCGCTGGCACTTTTCAGCAGGCGCCAGGCTTTGTCTTCGGCAATGTGATTGTCTTGCCGCTCGTCAATAAACAAGCCGCGAATAGCGCGCAGGTCGCGGCGTGTGCGCCAATAGAGCAGGGCAAATACACAGCTGGCGGTGCAGCTGAAGGCGAGCAGCGCAAACAGCCACCAGGGTGTGTGCAATACCGGCACGGATTTGGTGATGACCAGTGGCTCGCCGCCAGGCGCAATGCTGGCCTGGCTGGCTTGTGGCGGTGTGTTGGACATTAGTGGATTGTCCGCCACCATAAGTTTTTGCTCTGGTAACTCAGCGGTGCGCAGTTGTTGGTTAACCGTGTCCCACCATTGCACCCGCACGGCGGGCAGGGTGAAGTTGCCGCTGCGGGTGGGCACTATGGCTTGGGTTTCTATGCGCGTACCCTTAACGCCCCGCGAGGTTTTTTGTTCGTCGTTTTGCGCTTGATCCGGGTAGAAGGTCAGGCCTTCCTGCTCGTCAGTTACCAGCGGGCTGATTTGTCCGGGAGTGAGGCCCTCTGCAATAATTTTAATGCTGCGGGTGACGGGCTCGCCCACTTTTACGCTATCCAGTCCGCGACTCCAGTGTTCTTCCAGCTGCAAGTCGCTGGCAGGCAACCAGGGCAGGCCTGCGGCTTCGGCGGGAACAGCTTTAACCTCGATGCGTTGCTCCTCGGTGCGCAGGCGTAGGGTGTTGCCGCTGGGCGTGCCGTAAAACTGGCTGAGCAGGCCGCGTCGTCCTGTAGAGGGCACCACTTGATAAAGCAGGCTGGGAATGACCAGCTCGCCGCTGCGCTGAGGAAAAAACGCAAAGCGGGATTCGATTACCGCATGAGGTACGCCGTTGATGGTGGTGCGGTAGTCTGATTGGCCCAGCTCAACAATCAGGGCGTTTTCAGGTGTGGGCGGCTCCAGATGAAACTCTTCCAGATTTTGCGGCGTTACCAAGCGCACGGTGAAGAGCAATTGCTCTTGCACATAAAGACGTTTTTTATCGGTTTCTACCTCGACATAAATCTCGGTTCCATTGCCGCTGCCAGCCCTTTTTTGCGGGTCAACAGTAATCATGAGTGGCTGAGTGGAGTGATTGCCCAAGGTAAGGGCGGGAATGGTAAATACCCCGCTTTTGCGCGGCGCCAGCGTCAAACGCCATTCGATAAAGCTGTTGACCTGATTGTTAATGATTTGGGTGTAGTCGCCCGAGTGAACGCTGATCAATTCAAACTCGCGATTCAACACATCCAGGTTGGGGCTCTCGTTGGTGCTGCCCTGATAGCGCAGCGTCAGGGTAAAGGTTTCCTGAATGCCGATATGGTCCCGGTCGAGTTGGGCGCTGAAGTTTTGTGCAAACAAACTGCTGCTAAATAGCAGCAGTGTCAGGCTCATCCACAAAGTAAATAGACGTTTGTTCATTGGCGTTACCAGCGTTCTTCCTGTTGCCCGGACTGACGGTCGCGGCCTTGACGGAGTTGTTGTCGATGTTCGTAACGAAATTTGTTGCGCAGCAAACCGGCGGGGTCGTCGGGCACGCGTCTTAGCCATTGCTCCAGTGCCTGGCGTTGTTCATCGCTCAGTTGATCGCTGGGTTCTGTAGCGACCTGTTGCTCGGTGTGTTGTTCGTTTGGGTTTTCTTCGCGCTGATCTTCTTGGCTCTGATTTTCGGATTGCTCGTCAACCTGTTCAGCGGTTTGTTGCTGCTGTTCTTGCTGCCCGGATTCCTGCTCGTCTACAGGCTGCGGATCTTCGCCGGTTTGCTCGTCAGCGGCTGACGATTCCTGTTGATTTTCTTCCTGCTGGTGCTCTGCGGATTGATCGTCGCCTTGCTGCTGGCCAGCACTCTGTTGATCATTGTTTTGTTGCTGGTCACTCGGCTGTTGTTGATCATTTTGTTGGCCATCGGACTCTTGCTGGTTGTCTGATTCTTGCGGGTTGTCTGAATCCTGTTGATCCTCAGCGTTTTGTTGATCACTGGAATCGCTCTGTTGGTTTTCCTGGTTTTGTTGCTCCTGCTGCTGTTGCTCCAGCAAGCGTTCCACCAAATCGCGGTTGGCCTGGGCTTGGGGAAATTCCGGCTGGTGTTGCAGTGCCTGGTCGTAGGCGGTCAGCGCTTGTTCCAGTTCGCCTTTTCGGGCGAGCGCATTGCCTCGGTTGTAGTGGGCCTCGGCGTTATCGAATTGGGCAAAGCCCTCAGCGGCAGCCTCATAGTTGCCCGCGCGGTAATGGGCACTGGCTTGCCACAGTGGATCGGTAAAGGTTTGCGCGGCAGTGGCGGCATCTCCCGCTTCCAGGGCGCGCTGCGCCTGCTGGTCTTTGGTGCTCCACACATCGTTCCAGCTCAGCGCCTGGCTCTGGGGCGCGTACAGCAGGCTCGCGGGAATGCACAAAAGCACAACCAATAACCCTCGCCTGAAACAATAGAGTACCAACGGCAATAGCAAAAACACCAACCAGTGGCCCCGGTCGTACCAGTTGTCAAATTCCCGTTCCAGTTCGCGGGTGTCGCTAGTGGCTTGGGCCGCTTGCGAGAGTAACCACTGGACATCCTGAGTATCGCTGGTAAGCCGTGTGTAGCGGCCGCTGTTTTGCTGGGCCAGTTTTTGTAAGGGGGCTTCTTCAAGACGCGTGGTGACGATATTGCCGCCGGCGTCGCGCACAAAGTTGCCTCTGGCGCTGGGGATAGGTGCGGGCACATCGCCGCCCACGCCCAGTACCGACAAGCGGTAGCGACTGGTTTGTAATTGACGGCGAATATTCGGTAGCGCCGATTCGGCCACGCCGTCGGTAATCAGCAGCAGTTCACCTTCCGGGGCGCCGCCATCGGCGAGCATTTCCAGCGCGCGTTTTACCGCCGCTTCGATGTTGCTGCCTGCTTTGGGCATGAGATCCGGGTGGAGGGCAGCCACCAGTCCTTGAATGGTTGAACTGTCGTCGGTGAGCGGCACTACCGCGTGGGCTTCGCCACCGTAAACCAAGAGGCCGGTGAGGCCGTCGCGCCTTTCGCGCAGTATGTCGATGAGTTTGAGGCGCGCACGCACCAGCCGCGAGGGTTTGAGATCTTCGCTCATCATGGAGGGTGAGAGATCAAACAGAATCACCATGGCGTTCTGGTTTTTTTGCACCGGCAGATTGCGCTTTTCCCAGGTGGGCCCCGCCAGTGCCAGGCAGGCGATGGTCCAGCCCAGCAGCAACGCCAGGAGTTTCCAGGGGCGGGGTTTGAGGCTTTTGCCATCCAGCAGATGAGGCAGTAGCTCCGGCGCCACCAGTTGTTGCCACTGCTGAGCCTGGTATTGCTGGCGCCAGAGCCAGGCGCTGATCAGCAGCGCCGGGAGAATCGCTGCCAGCCACCAGGGGCGCAGCCAGTGAAAGTCGCCTTGGGTAAGGGTCAGTTCATTCGCCTGGGCAAGGAGGCTCAGTGGATAGAGCAGCAAGGCGAGCGCGAGATATTTCAATAAGCTCATATGTTGCCTCCCCGAATGCCGGGTGCCCTGGAGAGCCAGGCGCGCAGCGGTGGAAAAACCGCCAGCAACAGACTTAGCAGTAATGCCAGCCCCAGGGGCCAGTAAAAGAGGGCGATAACCGGGCGCACTGTTTCGGCGTCTTGTTCCACAGGTTCGAGTTGGTTCAGCTCCTCGTGGACCTGCGCAAGCTGCTCGAGATTGCGGGCGCGGAAGGCTTTACCACCGGTGCGTTCTGCCACCTGGATCAGGGTTCGAATATCGATTTCCCGGTCATTGCTGCCAAAGCCAATGGTGTAAATCTTGACGTTGAACTCTGCCGCCAGATCGGCAGCTTTTTCGGGTGCCAATTCCCCATCGGTATTGCTGCCATCGGTAAGTAGCACCAACACCCGGCTCTCGGCTTCCTGGTTTTGCAGGCGCTTTACGGCCAGGCCAATCGCGTCGCCAATCGCGGTGCTGGGTCCGGCCATGCCGATATGGGATTCCATCAGCAGGGCACCCACGGTTTTGCGGTCGAAGCTGAGCGGCGCCTGCACATAGGCGCGGGTGCCGAACAGAATCAGCCCCAGGCGATCATTGAGGCGGTGTTCAACAAAGTCGCCCACCACCAGTTTTACCGCCGTTAAACGGTCGATACGTTGGCCTTGTATGACCATATCCCGGGCATACATGCTCTCGGATAAATCTACCGCCAGCATCAGATCCCGCCCGGCCAGGGGCAGGCTCAAGGGCTCCCCGAGGCGCTGGGGATTGGCGGCCGCTGCCAGGCAGCAGAGCCAAATCAGCCAGAGGCACAGTTGTTTGAGGGGGCTGGTGAGCGGTGAGCCTGGGTTGGCGTTGCCCAGGGCGCTGGCCGCGCCGAAAAACGGCACCCGCAGCGCTGCTTCCTCGCGTTTTTGCGCGGGCAGCAGGTAAATCAACAGCGGCAAGGGCGCCAGCCACAAAAGCCAGGGGAACTCGAACTCAGGCATGGTTCGTCTCCTCCCGAGCTTGCGTGTGCTGTGCTTGCGCCTGAACGGCTTTTTGGTCCGGGTTCTGCCACTGGTTGCGGTGCTGCGCCAGCCAGCGTTTGGCCAAGGCTTGCAGGGCGGGAATATCGGCCTGGGGCGCCGCTTGGTAGGGGCCGGTGAGTAGCGCCTGGCCGGGGCCCTGGCTAAAGCCGGGGGCGACTTGCGGGCAGTGTTGGTCCAGCCAGTCCAGCCAGGCCTGGCCCTGGATATCCCGTCGGAAGCTACGGGGGTGAGCGGCGATGGCGGTGCGCCTGAGCAGTACCGCCAGCCCCTGTAGGTATTGAGCGGTGTTAGGTGCGAGTTGGTAGCTGGTGTTGAGCGCTTGCAGTTCAGCCAGTGCCGCCTTGCGGTAGGCGGTGCGTTGCCGCTGGCGTCGCCAGAACCAGAAGGTGAGCGCCAGGGTTAACACCACCAGCGCCAACAGCAGCCACCAACCCCAGGCCAGGGGCCAGAGGCCGGGTTCGGGCGGGAGAATAATGTCGTGGAGTTGGGCCAGGGGATCCATTTCAGCGGCTCCCGGGGCGGCGGGTGAGGGCGCCGTAGCGCTCGCGAATCAACCGCTGGATATCGTCGTTGGTGGCGTAGGACAAGAGTGGCAGTGCCAGCCGTTGGCAGCGCGACTTGAGCTGCTCCAGTTGCTGCGCATGGCGCTGGCGCCAGGCCTGCTGAAAGGTTTTTTGATCGGCGGGCAGCACGCGTCGCTGCTGGCCGTCGCTCACGGTGAGGCTGGTGTTGCCGCGCAACTCTTGCTCCAGAGGATCGTAGAGGTGGATCAGGGTAACGTCTGTGTGGCGCGCCAGCTCGAACAGCTGCTGTTCGCAGGCTTCGTCAAAGTCGTGGAAGTCGCTGGTGATAAACAGGGCGCAGCCAGGTTTGGCCACCCGGCGGGTGTCGGCGAGTATCTCGCGCAGGCTCAGCATCTGGCCGCGAGCGACGGGGGATTGCAGTTGTTGGTTAAAGGCCAGCAGTTGCTGCAACAGCTCCAGCACTGCGTGCTTGCTGCGGCGCGGGCGAATATCCCGCTGCGCGCTGTCACCAAACACCAGGCCGCCCACGCGATCACTGTTGCCCAGGGCTGCCCAAGCGAGTAGGGCGCTGATATGGGCGCCGAGTACGGATTTAAAGCAGCGCTGGCTACCAAAAAACATGGGCGAACGCTGGTCCGCCACCATAAACACCGGCCGCTCCCGCTCCTCGCGGAACAGTTTGGTGTGGGGTATCTGGGTGCGGGCGGTAACGCGCCAGTCGATGGTGCGAATGTCATCGCCGGGCTGGTAAAGGCGCACCTCTTCAAAGTCGATACCCCGGCCGCGAAAGCGGGTGCGCTCGCTGCCGGTGAGCAGGCTGCGCGCGGGCTTTTGGGCAAACAACTTGAGATCCCGCGCGGTAAAACGCAGCCGCAAAAGGCTGTCCAGATCGGCGTAGGCACCGCGGGGGTTGAGGTTGTCGAGCAGGCCGGACATCAGGCGACGGGCACAGCGGCGAGCAGTTTGTCGATGGCCTGGTTGCTGGTAATGCCGGTGGCCTCCGCCTCGAAGCTGAGGATAAGCCGGTGGCGCAGGCAGTCGTGGATAACTGCTTGCACATCGTCGGGGCTGACAAAGTCTTTACCCGCCAGCCAGGCATGGGCGCGGGCGCAGCGATCCAGGGCAATGGTGGCGCGGGGGCTGGCGCCGTATTCGATAAGATCGGCCAGGTCGTCGCTGTAGGCTTTGGGGCGACGGGTGGCGTTAATCAGTTGTACCAGGTATTCCTCCACCACTGGCGCCATGTGAATAGCGAGGATTTCCTGGCGCGCAGCCATCAGGGTTTCCTGGGTGACTTCGTCCGGCGGCGGCGTCATGACCGCAGCCGCTTCATCCCGCGCCAGTTTGAGAATGCGACGCTCGGCTTCCAGGCTCGGGTAGTCCACCACAACATGCAACAAAAAGCGGTCAAGCTGGGCCTCGGGCAGTGGGTAGGTACCTTCCTGCTCGATGGGGTTTTGGGTGGCCATCACCATAAACAGCGGCGGTAGCGGATAGGTTTTGCTACCCACGCTCACCTGACGCTCGGCCATGGCCTCCAGCAGCGCCGACTGCACCTTGGCCGGGGCGCGGTTAATCTCGTCGGCCAGCACCAGGTTGTGAAAAATCGGCCCGGCCTGAAACTCAAAAGTGCCGTGCTCAGGGCGGTAAATATCGGTGCCGGTCACGTCTGAGGGCAGCAGATCGGGGGTGAACTGAATACGGTGAAAGTCCCCCTGAATAGCTTGGGCGAGGGTTTTGATGGCTTTGGTCTTGGCGAGGCCAGGGGCGCCTTCTACCAGCAGGTGACCGTCGGCGAGCAGAGCGATGAGCAGGCGCTCTACCAGATGTTCCTGACCGATGATTTGGTCGTTGAGCCAGTGGCGCAGGCGTTGGAGTTGTTCGAGGGTTTGCATGGCGGTTGTTTTTCCCCTGTTATGGCCTTTGTCGGCTCGCGGCTTGGCGGCGAGCGCTGGGTAGACCGGCCATGTTGGTGGCAGTTCCCTGATTTTTCAACGGCTTGGGGGGATTTTATCGACTAGGATTAAGGTTGCGATTTTGTTTGGGGTTGTCTTTATTTGTTTTTGGGGCGTTGTAGGGGTAGCGGCTGGGTGTCTGGGGGGCGCTTTTGAAAACGCATGGATACGTCCGTGTAGCTCCCTCGCGTCGTCCATGACGCGAGGGTTTCAAAAGCGCCCCCCAGACACCCAGCCTCAGTGCCACATTCAAGAACAGATCTTCTTTTGAAAAGGCACAAAATCCGAGGGTTGAGAGAGGGTTGGTGCGTGGCACCCGCTTTTCTCCCCTTCAAATATTCGATGTAGCAGGATGGAAGGACGGGGTTGGGTACGCCTGTGCGAGACCGTCGCCCGCCGGATGCGGGGGTCGGGCCCCCCGGGATGGGGTTACGGCGGGTCTCGCCCACGC
>CBFGWO010000097.1:0-13244 GCA_965652595.1 uncultured Cellvibrio sp.
TACACCGACCTTGCAGGTAATCTGGGCAGTGGCGATTCCGACAGTGTGCTGGCGCTTGAGAACCCCAACAACCCACCGGTTGCTGTTGATGATTTTGGTGGAGCGGGCTACTCGGTTAATTTGGTATTTTCGATCCGCCCAGATCTCCCTGAATGGAATGGTGTGGATTCCACCGGTCAGACGGTTGTGGTTCAAGCCATTAATGCGAATGGCTCAATTGGTACCTTTAACTTGGCCGCGGGAAACACCTCAAGCGGTGGCTTAACAAGATTAGGGATTAGCGGCACCCCGCGAGTTGCCGGATCTACTGACGCGGGAGCAGAGCCCACACAGATCGAATATGACCGTATCAGTAATACCTCAGAAACGGTGATGATTAACCTCAATGGCCTGGCCGACGGCGGGACGTTCAGTGTTTCCAACCTCTTTGCCAATGAAAACGGTGGTGAAGTGGGTCAGTGGACGGCTTACTATCAGGGCGAGGTGGTAGCGACTTCAGCGTTTTATTTGACCACAGGAGATGGCGGCACCTTCACCATCGATACCGGTGGGATGTTGTTTGACAGTGTCGGATTCAGTGCTCTGCACAACCGCAATGGCACGGGTGACGGCGGCGGCTATTTCCTCACCGCCTTCTCCGCCACAGGACCGAGCCTGGACTTCCTGATCGACGAAGGCGATGTGCTGAATGTGTCCCTCGCCTCGGGCAATCACCTGTTGGCCAATGACACAGATCCGGACGGCGATAGCCTCAGTGTTACGCACATTAATGGCGTCGCTGTGACTGATGGCAGTGTGGTTACTCTACCCAGTGGCGCTTTGCTCACGATCTTTGAAGACGGCAGCTTTAGCTATTCGCCCAACGGGGCTTACTCGGGACTGGTTCGCGGTGACTATGCTGTTGACACCTTTGAGTACACAGTGGCCGATGGTTTGGGCGGCACGGATATTGGCCAGGCGAGCGTCACTGTGGTTGGCACGGCGGACCCTGCTCCCACAGACATCAACAGCACAGCGGGCGCAGATACACTTTTGGGCACACTGATGGCTGATACTTTTGTGTGGAATCTGGGAGATGAGGGCACGGCGGGTACGCCTCTGGTGGATGTCGTGCAAAACTTCAGCGCCAGTCAGGGCGACACTTTGGACCTGCGCGATCTGTTGGTGGATGAAAACTCAGCTAACCTGAGCAATTATCTCTACGCCGAAACCGACGGAACCACCACGACAATTCACATCAGTTCCAGCGGTGGCTTTGCCGGCGGTGTTTTTGATGCGAGTCAAACCGATCAGGTGATTCAGTTGCAAAATGTGCATTTCCATCAAACCGGAACCACCAGCGAGGAGATCATCAACATGCTCAAAAACGCTGGCAACCTGCTGACGGATTAAGATGTACATCAAACGCAACGATCAGGGCCAAATAGTCGCGCTCAGCCGGGAGGCTGAGCCTGGCTATGAACTGGCGTCGGAAGAAAGCGAGGAGTTGCTGGCGTTTTTGCAAACGCTCAGGCCAGCGCGCCAAAAAAGCCTGGCGGAATCCGACCTGGATATGGTGCGGGTGCTGGAGGACTTGGTGGCGGTGCTGATTGAGCGGAGTGTGATTCGCTTTACCGATCTGCCCGCCGCTGCCCAGGCCAAATTGATGCATCGTCGTGCGTTGCGCAAACCCACCCAAAAGGTGGATTTGCTCGACGCGGATGATGATCTGACGATTTAGCCTGTCTTGCCGATTAAATTGCCTATTAAATTGCCGATTAAATACCTGGCCCGGTAAAGGCATCCACGCCCAGGCTGGCGAGTGTGAGTTTTTCGTCGGCTGTTTTGACGCCGCCCGCAATTAACACCATGCCCAGCGATTGGCCAATTTTGCACAGGCTTTGAATAAAACCCTGATTGCCGGGATTGCTGCTGATATCGCGAATGATCGCCACATCCAGTTTTAGATAATTCAAACCCAAATCCTGCAAATCCTCGATGCGCGCAAAATCGGTGCCCACATGTTTGAGCCCCAAATGGCATCCCAGCGCATCCAGCGCATGACAAAAGTTACGAAATTCTGCCGGATGCCGCAGGGCGGCAGATTCTGAAAATTCCAGCCAAAGCTCGCGGGTTTTACTGTGCTCCTTTTCGAGCAGCGACAGCGCCTGGCCGCGAAACTCTGCATCGCACAAGGCCTCTGCTGAAATATTAATCGCGAGGGGGGTGTGGGTAAAACTCAGCTGATGCAGCGCCATTTTCAAAACAGCCAGATCAATTTGCGGCATTAATCCCAGGCGTGACGCCCAGGGCATAAAGTAACCCGCCGCTTGTAGGGCGCCATCCAGGTGCAAGCGTGCAGGCGCCTCGAAATGAATAATCGTATTGCTCAGGGTTTTGACCGGAAAACTGGCCAGCTCCAGTTTTTGTGCGTTGAGCGCCTGCTTTAGTGATTGGCGCCAGTCCTCCAGATTGCGTCTGTGCGAAGTGACTTTTTCCTTGTTAGTCGCATCCTCTATTGTCAGTGCTACCACACCAAAGTCGCCCTGGAGTTCGGCCTGTGCCAAGGCGCCATCCAATCGATGCATAAGTGCGCCGCGTACTTCGCCAACCCGAAATTCGCTGGCCGCCAGCGGTAGTGCGAGTTGTGCCAGGCCCGTGTCACCCAATTGCTGTTGCAGGCGATTGGAAATGTGTTTGGCGAGGCTGTCGAGTTCCTGGGGGCCAGCGATGGCCAGCGCAAAGTCACTGCCGTTAAGTCGACCACTAAAGGCGCGCTCCAGGGGTTCGGCACTGGCCGACAGTATGGCGGCAACTTCTTTTAAGGCGCGGTCAGTTTCCTGACGCCCGAGGTTGTTGTTGACCTGCGCGAGATTCAGCAGGCGCACCAGCAACACACAACCCTGGGTTTCGTGCTCTGTATCACTGAGCAATGTGTCCAGAAGATTAAAAAAGTGAGTGCGATTGTAAATGCCGGTCAAGCCGTCCAATTGGGATTCGCGACGCAGAATTTCCAGCTGGCGAGTCTCTTTGTCGAGCATGGTTTTAACGCTGCCCGATAGTGTGTTCATGGCGCGTACCAACCGTAAAAATTCGGTGGTGCGCGGTTCCTGGGAGGTAATAAAACGCCGTTCGCCAATGGCTTCGGCCTGCTGCACAACCATGTCCAGCGGGCGCGAAATGTATTTCAAAATACCGGTGCCAACCAGACCGCTCAAGAGCGCGGCAATTAAAAACCACTGAAGTAATTTCAAGCTGCTTTGCCACAGGCTCTGCTCGGCGAAATGACTCGCGCTGGCGAGCCTGAGGGTGGCGTACTGCTGCCAGCCGTCCTGGATTTGAGCAACGCCAGGGGCAACTTGCAAATTGGCCAGGCGCGCAAACCAATCAGGTACGGCGTGGGTGGGTTGTTGCTCAGCGCGCCGCTCAATCAGTGTTTCGCCTTCCGGGCCAGTCAGTTGGATGTATTGGTAGTGGCCGGTATCAAACTGGGCGGCAATCAGCAGTTCTATGGTGACTGGGTCTTTTTCCAGCTGCGACATGGACAGGGCCAGGGAGTTGGCATTGTCGATGTTCTTGAGTTGCAGCTGCTCCTGCAAATACTGCTTGGCGGACACCAGACTAATGACAAAACTGCCACCCAGGGCCAGAAGCAGAATAACCAGAATCCCCAGCCACAATTGTTTAATCAGCGACATAGGCAAGTTTCCTCAATCATAAAAACCGTCGGCTTGCATGCGTGCAAGTAGATCGCGCCAGCGAGATAGACGCGCATGGGGGTCAGCCTGGGATTGGGTGCTGTTTCCCACCCACAGGCCTTGACTGTTAAAACTGAACACGGGATGCAGATCGCGGCGTTGGTCGGCAGGCTGGATAAGGGTGACCATATTGTCCAGCACCAGGGGTAGACTGCGCGGCGTTTCATAGTAGCCCAAAACCATGTGGGCCTGTGACACTTGGCTGTGCGGCCCGCCCACTTGAGCACGCACATAGATAAGTCGCAGTTTTTCTACCGGAATCCCCAATTGCTTGAGGCTCACGTATTTGGCGATGGTGAAATCTTCGCAGTCGCCTGCGCGAACACCCAGGGTTTGCAGGGGCGTGGCCCAGTAGTCGCTCTGTTGCCAGAGATCTATATCCTCGCCGTAGCGAATATGCTGGTTAAAAAAATCGTTGACCTGCTTGAGCTGCTGATCAAGGGGCAGGTGGGCCGCATTGGTCAGCATGCGTTGCCAGGCATCAAAGATGGCCAGGCCCTCACTGTCATAGGTCTTGCCCATACTAGTGCGCAGCTTGTCGATATTGGGTGTGGCGCCCGCCACCAGTGTCAGGCACAGGCACGCCAGTAAACCCGTGATCAGACGCGACAAGCTCAACATTCCCGGCATCCACCGAAAATCAGGGCGAGTGTCACACAAGGGTGGGGTAATGGGCTCATGAAAAAGGATGGTTATATAGAAACACCGCAGGAGTATAGCCAAGCCGGGCGCCCACTGCCCGATTGGGCGATAGCTGTGTGAAGGCTGGGGGCATGGTGGTACAATCGCCGGCCTTTTTTAACGCCCTCTGATATCTGTGGAGTGGGAATGTCGGCTTCTCTGTATGAAATTCTTGAACTGTCGAACGGCGACGTGGTGTTGCAACGTGTCGACGAGCCGGGAGAGCCATTAGTGGCGATACGCTTTTCGGCAGAATCCCTGGCCTACCTGGGTGACGCGCGTTTCGAAGTGGCCAAGGCCATGATAGAGGCGGGTATGGATGCCGCCCAGGAACTGGCGGAGCAGGGGCCAGCGAATGAGTTGGAGATGGATGATCCTGATACAGATGAATTGAATATCACCGCCGAATCCGGCAAATGGCTGCTTCACTAGGCGGGTGAATCAAGTTGCTTGCTTAGGCAGCCACATCCCAGCGGGTGCTTCTGGCTTGCAGATACTCCTGCCGACTTCTGAGTAAAACCCCTTGGCATTCACCCAGGCGTGCAGCTTCTTCCAGCAGCCCTAATTCCTTCTCGTTCAATCTGCCGGGGCTGGCGATTACCGTGTGGCTATTACCCTTGGCCATGGCCTCCCAAATAATCCACAGACTGCTGGCGTCGGTGCAGTGAATCAGCCGAAGGCAGCGGGTGGACACCCCAAAATCTTCCAGCACTTGGCGATTGATATGGCGCGGTGCTATCCAGGTGATCCAGCGATCCCCCGCATGGCGGCTCAGGTAAGCAATCATGGGGAGTAGCAGTGCCAATTGCTCGGGGCCTTCGTGAGTTAACACCAGTTCGGTGACACCGAAAGCCGATTCGCTTGGTTGGCTGGCTTGAATACTGGTGTTGTTGGTTTGGATGTTTGCATTAGTCACGACGAATCACTCCTACGCTAAGGCCTTCAATAGCGAACTCCTTATCCCGCAGATCCACTTCAATCACCTCAAAATCCGGGTTCTCTGGCCACAGCTCCACAATCGAGCGGTTGCCCACACGTTTGAAGCGCTTAACCGTCACTTCTTCGCCAATGCGCGCCACCACTATCTGGCCATTGCGCGCTTGGTCGGTGGCGTGCACCGCCAGCAGGTCGCCGTCGAGAATGCCGATATCCTTCATACTCATGCCGCTCACACGCAGCAGGTAGTCGGCGCTGGGGGAGAAAAAGCTGTGGGGGATATCGCAGTAGTCTTCGATATGTTCCTGGGCGAGTATGGGGCTGCCTGCGGCCACACGGCCAACGATCGGTATGCCATCGTGGGATTCCGGCAGGCGGATACCGCGGGAGGCGCCGGGGATAATTTCGATAGCGCCTTTGCGCGCCAGGGCTTTGATATGTTCTTCAGCGGCATTGGCCGACTTATAGCCCAGCATCTGGGCGATTTCAGCGCGGGTGGGTGGGTAGCCGGTTTCTTCGGCGTAACTCTTGATCAGCTGTAACACCTGTTCCTGGCGGTGAGTCAAGTTGTACATGGCGCGCTCCTGAAGGGGTCTGTGTATTTATACAGGTGTTGTGATTATATACAGTATCGAGTCGGGTGCAAGTGGGTTTTACTCGGCCCTCCCTCCTCCGCGCGGTACTCCGCCTGCGTAAGATTGCTTTTGTCCGCAGACCCCATACCCCCAGAATTACCATAAAACGGAGTTTATTTATCGTTTATCGATAAATAAATATTGCTTATTATGATTTTGCTGGTATTCTTTGGGTCAGCTACACACAACCTCAAAGGACTCTTTATGAACATCCAGCAGCATAAGCGCATCACGCGTATTAAAAAATTAAGCCGTTGCCTGTATTTGGTGTTAACCGGCCTGCAGTACCTCATTTTGGTGTTATGGCCGCTAATGGTGTTTTTTGCCGTGACTGGCACGCACGGCGAACTCACCTTCATAGGCGGTGTTTCGCTTGATGCTGCGGACTTAACTTATTTCCAGCGTGGTTTGATCGCCGCATTTCTCTCGGTTTTTTTCTTTTTAACAATAAAAGTTACCTACCATTTTCGGCAATTGATTTCGCATTTCGCGCGAGGGGACATCTTTAATAAAAACGCCATTGAGCATGCGCGAAAAGCGTTGCTGCATGCGCTTTTGTTCTACGGGTTTTCTTTCGTTAGCGCGCTGATCGAATGGGTGTATTTTTACATCGCGGATCAGGCAGTCGACAAACACATACCTGTCATTATCAATGGTGATTTACTCACCGGGCTTATATTTTTTGGCTTGATGTACATACTGCTGTGGGCGCTCGAAATAGGGTGCGACCTTAACGAAGAATCCGAGCTGACGATATAAGGAGTTTATATGCCAATCATCGTTAATTTGGATGTGGTTCTCGCCCAGCGCAAAATGCGTTTGAATACCTTGGCTGAGTTGGTGGGTATCACGGCGCAAAATTTATCGGTACTCAAAACCGGAAAAGCCAAAGCTATACGTTTTGATACGCTGGAAAAAATTTGCGAAGTGTTGGAATGTCAGCCGGGTGACATTCTGGCGTTCACAAACGAATCCGTCCCAGGCGCCTAAAAATTCATTTACGTTTTTAAAAAAACACTGCGGTCTTAACAGCAAGTTAAGACTCCCGGTTTTCTCACGCCAAAATTTTGTTGATACAGGAAAATCTATGAGCCGATTAATGAAAATTAACGTAGTGGTAGCGGGCATAGCTGCGTGTCTGTGCCTTGCCTTTGGTTTAACGTCTTGCAAAAGCTTACCCAATATAAATGGAACTCAGGTTATACAGGTCGGTGATCGCCACATAGAAAGCTACATTCATCGGCATGACCAGGCAGCCTATACGCTCGTGTTCGAAAGCGGCGCAAGGAACTGTATTCAGCGTTGGGAAAAAGTGCTGCAACAAGTGCCTGCTGACGTCAATGTGTATGCCTATAACCGCCCCGGTTATTGCGGAAGTTCGCGTGTCGCAACAGAGCGCAATAGTGAAAATATTGCGAGTGAGTTACGCCAGGCCTTGAGCCAGCAAGGGCTTAATCCTCCCTATATATTAATCGGACATTCCATAGGTGGACTTTATATGCAGCAGTTTGCACGGCAGTATCCAGACGAAGTGCAAGGTCTCGTTCTGGTTGATGCCATGTATCCAGGGGTTTTGAAAGCCCCCGAAGAATTTCCTCTGTATACCAAAATAGCAATGTCTATTTTCTTGTCAAAAGTGGTGAAAGAAGAGGTTGATCTTGCACATGCCAGCGGTTTGATGATTGACACACTGCCTGGTATTGATGAAAAGCCTATCGTGCGCTTGTTTAATGTGCCTCAGCGTGCAATTGATGATGGCACAGCCATTGAGGTTGATTTTGGCGTGTTTAATAGCGATGAGAAATTAAGAGAGAAGGTGAAGAATATGTATCCTCACGCAAAGACTGTGATAGCAGACTCCTCTCATCAAATACAAGAATCCTCACCTGAGTTAGTTGTAAAAGCAATTCGTGACGTGATGCAATCGCAGGGTGCTTTGCAATGATACGCTTTCATACGCTGGAAAAAATTTGTGCGGTGCTGGAATGTCAGCCGGGCGACATTGTGGCACTCACAAGCGAATCCGTTTAAGGCGGCTAAAAATTTAACTCCGTTGGTCGAGTGCTTTTTATTTGAAAGGCATTTTGGGCGCGCTTATGTCTGTAAATCATGGTTTAACTAATCAAGGAAATTAATTATGCGTAGTCTTAGAATTTTCACTACATTATTAGCGCTTAGTTTTACGGCGGCTCTACCGAGCTTTGCTGAAGAAAGAATGAAAAATATAGAAAAAACAGATCAGATGGAAAAAATAATTAATAAATATGTCATTGACAAGCAATTTATGGGAAGCGTATTGGTTGCGCAAGAAAATGAAATTATCCTGAATAAAGGTTATGGATTGGCGAATCTGGAATGGGATATCCCAAATACACCGTCAACGAAATTTAGAATAGCCTCACTTACCAAACAATTTACAGCTGCGGGAATTTTGCTGTTGGAGCAGCAAGGAAAACTCAAAACATCAGATCCAGTTAAAAAATATTTTCCAGATGCACCTGCAACCTGGGAAAAAGTAACCATATTCAATTTACTTACCCATACCTCTGGAATTCCCAATTACACGAATTTACCAAATTTTGGGGACTTGCAATCATCACAAATAACAGTGGAAAAGTTGATACAGATATTTCGCGATAAGCCGCTGGATTTTAAACCTAATGAAAAAATGAGTTATTCCAATTCCGGTTACATTTTGCTGGGTGCGCTTATCGAAAAAATCAGTGGGAAGAGTTACAGCCTATTTATACAGGACAATATCTTTATCCCATTACAAATGAAAGATTCCGGTTATGACACAAATACCATGATTATCGAAAACCGTGCGGCGGGTTATACGCCGGGTGCTACAGGTTTGGTTAATGCTGATTTTATCAATATGTCAACAGCATATTCGGCAGGGGCTCTCTATTCTACAACGGAAGATTTATTGAAGTGGAAAATGGGGCTTTTTGATGGAAAACTGTTAACGCCTGAATCATTGAAAAAAATGATCACACCTTATAAAAACGATTATGCATTCGGATTACTGATTTCGAAAAGTGGAGGCAAAACTATTATTCAACATAATGGCTTTATTCAGGGTTTTTACAGCAAGTTAGCCTATTATCCCGAAACTAAAACAACGGTTGTCGTGCTCTCCAATATTAGCAGCAGTGCACCGGAAGAAATTGCCGCCGCTGTGGGATCTATCGCTCAGGGTAATCTGGTAAAATTGAATGCTGACCGAGAGGAAATAAAATTGCCCGTAGAAACACTAAAAAAATATGTGGGGGTATATGAGGTTATGCCATCGGCAAATATGTCAATCACGCTTGAGGGTGATCAACTGATGAGTCAGCCACCAGGGCAGGGAAAGGTGCCGCTATTCGCTGAAACAGAAACAGATTTTTTTGTCAGAGTTTCTGAGGGCCAGTTGAAATTTATAACGGACACGAAAGGAAAGGTAACACATGCGATTCTCTATCAAAGCGGTACGGAAATAAAAGCGCCGAAAATAAGTGACAATGTTGTCCAGCGTGTTGCTGTCTCTGTAAGCGCTGAAAAACTCAAAAAATATGTAGGTAGCTATCAGTTACAACCGGGGTTCAATATGGAAATTACGCTTGAAGGTGAACAGCTTATCTCCCAGCCAACAGGACAAAACAAAGCGCCTTTGTATGCAGAATCAGAAAGTAAATTTTTTCTAACGATTGTTGATGCCCAAATTGAGTTCGAGCAGGATGCCTCGGGTTCGGTAACCGGTTTGATTTTGCATCAGGGGCCAAACCATATTAAAGCAGAAAAAATGTAAGACAAAAAAAGCCGGACGAAAAAGGCACCTTTGGGTTACCGCTGTCCCATAGTTTTTAGATAAAAGAAAAGCCTGTTTTCCAAGTTGATACAATGTGAGTGCGACCAAACATTGATAAAACAAAGGAAAACAGGCTTTGTCACATTCTAACACCGCATTTCACCAACTGCTAAAACCCTTATCGAGACATGAATTTGAAGCGGAAGCTAAAAAGTCGCATTGGGAAGACAACCGCCCTCAGACCTAACTGCTGGCGCGACTAAGGATCTTATCGAGCATCCGCGTGGAGAGCAGCCGCTTGAGCGCACCCATTAAATAGGTGGGAAAGGTGACGTAGTAGCGGGGTTTGGCCTTGGGAGCGTCCAGCGCGTGTTTCAAGCGTTTGTATACCGCTTCCGGTCCCAAGGTAAAACGGCTGGCCGGGCCGGATTTGCGCAAGCGGGCGATAGCCTGTTCATAGGCTTCGCCGTAGCGGCTGTTGGCAATATCGATATTGGCTTCCAGCGCCACGAGCGCGTTTTCGCGAAAGCGGCTCAGGATAGGGCCGGGTTCGATCAGACTCACCTGGATACCCGAGTCGCGCAACTCCAGGCGCAGGGTATCCGTAAGACCTTCGAGTGCAAATTTACTGGCGTTGTAGGCGCCGCGAAAAGGCATAGCGGCAAAGCCCAGCACCGAGCTGTTTTGGATAATTCGCCCATAGCCCTGAGCGCGCATCACCGGGATAAGGGCGTTGGTCAGCTCCAGCCAGCCAAAGAGGTTGGTTTCAAACTGGCGACGCAATACCTCCCTTGTGAGGTCTTCTACGGCACCTGGTTGGCCGTATGCGCCGTTGTTAAACAGCGCGTAAAGTTTGCCGTTTGTGAGGCTCAGGGTTTGTGCCACAGCTGATTGGATACTGGCAGAGTCGTCCAGGTCGAGTTGAATGCAGGTGATCCCTTCCGCTTGCAGGCGCGACACATCGCTGAGCTTGCGGCAGGAGGCGATGACTCTGTAGCCATCGGCGTGCAGTTGTTTGGCGCAATAAAAGCCTATGCCGCTGGAGGCGCCGGTGATCAAGACAGATTTTTGGTCATTCATCGGGTGGTTCTCGATTGATTGTTGTCGGCGTTATGGGCTGACTGCCGCAGCGAGTAAACAAGGCTTGCCAGCTTGCCACATGCTGACGATTTTGCTGCAAAAAATTCCCGTAGAGTTCTTCCAGTTCGGTAACAAAAGGTGTCATCAGCGGTTGCAGTTGCTTGTCCTGCTGCGCCAGCAGATCGCGATAGGCGGGCAGCAGCTGGCTGGCGCGCTGATTGAGCGCCGCCAGCCAGGGCTGCACCTCGCCGATAAAAATTTTCTGCATCAGGTTGCGAGCGTAATCCAGTTCCTTCAGGGGTTTGCCATAAGGGCAGAGGCTGGCTTGTTCGGTGGCCGTTGCCATTAGCTGGTTGGCGGTGCGTAAAGAGTCGCTCGCCAGTTGCAGGCTTTGCAGCAGCTTACCACCCAGTTGGTAGGCATCCAGTTGTTGATAGTGGGCCTCAAGCTCGGGTTGGTTTGGCCATTGCGCATCGGCAAGCAGTTGCGGCAGCGCTTGCAGTTGGCGCAGCGCGGCTTCTGCCTGGGTGTAGCTGGCTTCGCGGCCGGGAATCAGCGGTTCAGTCGCGGGGCTCCAGAAGCGGCGCAATTCCGGCGCGGCCAGGCTGGCGTTCCAGTAGCGCCCCGGCCACTGGGCCTGCTTGGCCATGAGCAGGGATTTAGCCAGGGCCAGAAGTTCTTCGTCTTTTAATTGGCGTTGGCAATGGGCCAGCTGTTGCAGAATGCGCCCGTCCATATGCAGGTGTTGCGAGGGCAACATCACCCGCCCGAGTACTGAATTGCGCTCGCTCAGCAGCGGCGTTAATCCGCATTCGCGAAAGGCCCAGTAATCCAGCAGGTCGATTTTGATGGGTTCCAGGTTTTGGTGCAGTTCGGCGTGGGGCGCCATGCGTGGCAGCTTTGTGCGGTTTACAGCGGGCTTATCTTGCTTGAGTACCCGCGCAAGGCGGGTCAGGTAATCGTCCATTAGCCGCTCGGCAGGGTGTTGCTTGAAACTTGCCCACAACAGAAATGCAGAGACACCGATTGCCACCACCAGGATGAAAAAGTATCGAGATCTGCGGGACGTCAGCATACGCATCTGTTGGGCTCAGAAAATTCTGCGCCCTATTTTACGCAGGGGGCTTGCGAAAGGGGACTTGCGAAAGCGAGACAAAAAAATCCCCGCCGGGGCGGGGATTTTTTAAACCTGCTCAGCTTAGCGCTGTTGACGCAAACGGCGGCGGCTCAGGCCGAGGCCCAGCATGCCAACCAGAAGCAGCGCCCAGCTGCCGGATTCGGGAACGCTGGTGATATCGAACTCGCCTTCGATCACATCGTTACCGCAGGTCATATCCCAGTGGAACGCCAGGGTATCGCCAGACAGCAAGCTGGTAAGTGACAGGTCAACGTTCAAGCTGACAACGCCTGAGCCCACAGTCCAAAAGCCAATGTCGCCCAGAAAGCTGGTGCTGCTGGATTGGGTGTCTACCAGAACTTCCTGGCCGTTGCGCCAAATGGCGTTGCCTTTCATCACGTCATCGCTCAGCAGGGCGTTTTCGGCGTTGGTGCCGTTGAGGGCGTAAAGCGATACAGTGCCGCCGGTGTTGCCTTCACGATTGCTCAATACCAGGCCGTAGGTCCAGAGGGTACCGTTGTTGGCATTGTCATATTTGTAGTTGTTGGCGGCGCTGCCGAAAGGGTTCCAGCTGCTGGCGATGAAAAGGTCGCCGTACAGAATGCCGGTGTTGCCCTGGGTGTAGTTAGCGAAGTGGTCGCCAGACTGGCCAGCAAAGTTGGTGAAGAAGTCGAACACAAACTGGGAGCCGGTTTGGCTGACTTCCAGGCGGTCGATATCAAATTTGCTGGTATCGCCGATAACATCGCCGTAACCGTTGTCTTTGCCGCCCCAGTAGTTATCGTCGATAACAATGGGCGCTGCGGTTGCAGAAGTCGCCCAAAGCAGGCTGACAAGCAAACCAAGTAACATGCCGTGTTTTTTCATGATCTATGTCCTGATATTAAGCTGAGAATTTTTTGTAAGGGCCAGGGGCTTTGAAGCTTCCGGGCTTGTGAGCCGCTTTAAGCAAAACTAATGCCAAAAAAATAACTGCTTGTTTTTCAAATGGTTGTCTTGGGTTCGCGAGGGTTGATTGAGAAGGGATGTAAAAAAAGCCGACTTGGTTCACAGTTTTGTGGTTGGGCATAAAAAAAGCCCCGGATAGTTATCCGGGGCTTTTTTTGTATTGGCTTGCGTTAAGACTTAGATAGCAACGGTTTGAATCTCCACCGCTGCAATCCGCTTGCCTTCATTGGCGGCGTTTTGGTAGCTCTCGATTTCATTGAAATTGAGGTAGCGGTAAATATCGCTCGCCATGCTATCGATCTTGTTGGCGTACTCCA